>CAZCCX010000023.1:0-15480 GCA_964497115.1 uncultured Desulfobacteraceae bacterium | reverse complement strand
TATCGATGATCGGGATGAGAATGATCAACCCCGGACCCTTGGTTGCGATCACACGCCCCAGTCTAAAGATTACCCCCCGCTCGTACTCCCTTAGGATCCTGATGGCTGAAGCCAGGAAAAAAACAATAAGAACAATAATCAAAATCAAGAATGTCGGCATGATATCCTCCTTTCCTCATGTTTTAAAAAGTTGAGAGAAAAGACCACATTTCGATTAACAGATCAAAACTCGCCGTTAATCGCCTTTCTCACCTTTAGAAGCAACCCTTGAATCGCTTCGACTTCCACCTTTTCATTCGCTTCAATCTTCTCCCTGGACACGGCCTTCCACAGCTCTCCATGGACAAAGACCTTTCCTTCAGGATCGAGGGTCTCCTGAACGACCCCTACTTCCCCTATGAGACCTTCTCGCCCTGCTTGAACTTTAGTTGTCTGGGAACGAACGGCCAACCATGCGACGAAGATAAAAAACCCACTAATCAGCACAATAAACGGAATACCCATAGTAAAGCTCAGGCCCAGGTCCTCAAAAAACATCATGCTCCCCAAGGTCAAGGAAATAACCCCTCCAATCGAAAGAAGACCATAGCTTGTTACTTTGATCTCTGCAAGGAAAAGCACGATGGCCAATCCGATCAGCATCAGACCGGCATAATCAACCGGGAGTGTCTGCATGGAATAAAAGGCCAATATCAGCGAGATGGCCCCGATGACCCCGGGAAATATGGCCCCGGGGTGTGTAATTTCAAAGCCCAGACCAAGCAGACCGATGCTGAACAGGATGGCCATGATGGTCGGATCACTGATTAGCATCAATATCTCATCAATGGTTCTCGGTTCATAATGTATCTTTTTCAAATCTTTCGTGTCCAACTTGATGGTGCCGCTCTTGACAGAGACTTCGCGGCCATGGATGATTTCGAGGAGTTCATCCATATCCGCAGCAACAAAATCTATGACATTCTTATCCACCGCCTCATCTGCTGTAATGGAAACACTCTCCCGAACCGCCTTTTCAACCCATTCGGCATTCCTTCCCTTTTCTTTGGCGATTCCCCTGCCGTAGGAGGCCATGTCATTCACCACCTTCTCTTCCATGGTCTCTCCTATCTCCTCACCATCTCCCGAAACTGGGTGGGCAGCCCCGATGTTTGTGCCCGGTGCCATGGCGGCGATATGGGCGGAGACAGTAATCAGAACTCCGGCAGAGGCGGCGCCGGCTCCTTTGGGAGAAACATAGACCACAACGGGGACCGATGAATTCATAATGGTCTTCACCATGGTCTTCATGGACACCACCAACCCGCCAGGCGTATCCAGTTGAATGATCACAAGGCTGGCCCCACGGTCTTTGGCCTCCTTGATGCCACGGGTCAGGTTCGTCGCAGCGCCTGAACTGATGGCACCCTCAAGTTTTATGATCATCACCTCACGTTCATCGCTGACGCCTTTGGCCGGGCAAAGAAACGTCACAGAAAAGAAAACAACAAATACTAAAGCGGATAGTAGCGGTGTCGTAGAGCCATATTTACGCATCTTTCTTGACCTCCAATCCCAAACGCTTCATGACCTTCTGGATATCCTCCCACACTTGACGCTTCGCTGAAGGGTTTCGCAGCAGATAGGCCGGGTGAAAGGTGGGCATCAGCGGGGTCTCCATGAAGGTATACCAAGACCCTCTCTCCCGAGTGATTTTGAATTCTCTTCCCAATAGGGTCTGACCGGCGACGCGACCGAGAGTGCAGACGACTTGGGGCCTAATCAAGTTGAGCTGCTCTTTTAAGAAAGGGAGGCAGGCCTCCACTTCGTCCTCCTCAGGGTCACGATTCCTGGGTGGTCTGCATTTGACCACATTACAGATATAGACTTCCTCTCTGGTCAGGCCCATTGCGGCGACAATCCTGGTGAGGAGTTTTCCCGCTTCACCCACAAAAGGGAAACCGGCCAGGTCTTCGTCCCTGCCGGGGCCTTCACCCACAAACACCAATTTGGCTTCCGGAGAGCCCTCACCGAAGACCAGTTTCGTCCTTCCTTGACAGAGCTTGCACCTTCTGCAATCCCCGATGAACTGCTTCAAATCTTCAAGAGAGGCAAAGTCCGATACGCCCCCATCAAGATAACGAAGAGTTGAGGGAGAAAGGTTTGGAGGCTCAAGCCCTATCTCCATATCTTCTTTCATCAGTCTCTTCAAATGACCGACAATATCTCTGAGCTCTCCTACCGGCCCGGTGATCGATTCTCCCATAAGTCCTTTATCCTCCCCAAAAGCTGATTGGCCACCTCGGCCTTTGTCATCAGGGGAAATTCCTCCATGTGACCATCCCGATACATGACTTTCACCAGGTTTGTGTCTGAGTCGAACCCGGCGTCTTCTCGACTCACGTCGTTGGCCACAATCATGTCAAGATTCTTCTTCTCCAACTTCTGTCTGGCGTTGGCCACAAGATCTCTTGTCTCAGCGGAAAATCCCACGAGAATACGAGGGAAATCTCCTTTTTTACTCCCCAGTTCCGCCAGAATATCCGGATTTTTCACCATTTCAAGGGTCTGGTTCTCTTCCCCCTTTTTTATCTTCTGCTCAGCCTTGTCCCGTGGCCTGTAGTCGGAAACGGCCGCCGCCTTGATGATCACATCGTATTGACTGCTCGCGGCAAGGACCGCCTGCCTCATTTCTTCAGCAGTTTTGACCCCGCAAAAATTGACATCATGGGGAGGTCTCAATCCGGTCGGTCCGCTCACCAGCATGACATCCGCACCCCTTAGCCTGGCCGCCCTGGCCAGGGCATAGCCCATTTTACCGCTGGAGCGGTTTGTGAGATATCTGACCGGATCGAGGGGCTCTATAGTGGGCCCCGCGGTCACGAGTATTCTCAACCCCAAAAGATCCTGTTCTGAGAGCAACATCCTTGCGTGCTCCAGGATATCGGCCGGTTCCGGAAGACGTCCTGGGCCTTCGGTTCCACAGGCCAACTCACCCTCTGAAGGCGTCATGGACACAAAACCCCTTTCTTTCAGAAGTTTGACATTGTCCTGGACTGCGGGGTTTTGAAACATATGCGTGTTCATGGAGGGGCAGACAAGGACCTTGGCCGTAGCGGCCAGGATCAGGCTCGATAGAAAATCATCCCCCATACCATGGGCCATTTTTGCAATAATATTTGCTGTGGCCGGGGCGATGATGATGAGATCCGATTCCTGACCCCAACGGATGTGGTCCATAGGGACAGCACCATGTTCCCACATATCACAGACAACCCGATTTCCTGAGAGGGCTTCGAACGTCAGGGGAGCGACGAATTTTGTGGCGTGGGCCGTCATGGCCACTCTTGTATCAACCCCGGCTCGAACCAGGAGCCGGACGAGTTCCGCCGCCTTGTAGGCAGCAATTCCACCGGTCACCCCCACAACAATTTTCTTGTCTTTCATAGCAAATGCCTCGGAGACTCTATCTCTTGCCTTCTTGTCACATGACATAGGATCAGGGAGCGGTTTTTTCCCTTCTCTAATACCCGCCAAATTCCCGAATCTCTTTTTCTCCTACTCTAATGGTCCAGAAATCAGAGAGCTTCAGCACCTCCATGAGCCTTTTCCCCTCCACATCGGCCTCGGTTTTTTCTGCGAAAAAGCCGACACGAACCCTCATATAGTCCGTTCCCTTTACATTGGCGCGGGTGATATAAACGGGAAAACCCACTCGAATCAGCCTGACTACGACTGGAATGACCTCTTTCTTATTCGGGGTGGATAGCACGTTCACCGCCCACCGCCTTTTGCCTCTCTCTACCAGGTTGTTTTTCACCTCGTCTTGTGTGAAAATCTTCAGTCTCATGCCTTCCGGAAGCACTTTATCCGGCAAATCCTCTGCCGTCGACATATGGTTCAATCCGTCCACGTTGTGACGCCCAAGAATAGGCCATTTCAAGGAATCGCCATACACATTCTCTTTGCCCGCGACGCCGGCAAGGGTATCCCCCTTCTTCACCACATAGTATCCCGTCTCTTCTTTGGGCAGAGCCTCCTCTGTCACTATCTTCGGTCTCTCTAATTCCCTCTCTTCAACGGCAGCCGGTTTTGTCTCTGCCACACCCTTCTCCTCAGGCTTGGGCTTCAAGCTTTCATTGATTTGGGGCGTTTTTGCCTCTGTTAAGACAGGGACCTTTGAAATGCCCTTTACGATTTTGTAGGTCTGGGACGAAGGTAAAGGCTTCTCATCCTGCGAACATGCACCATTGAATAGAAAAAACACCAAACTGATGGAGATCATGCGGGCTGCGATCTGCCGTGCGCTTTTCTGTATCATCATACAAATACCAGGCTCATCGTTCCAGAAAATGACGTTGAAAAAAAGGTAACTATGCAAAGCTCATCGCTTTTTTTGGCATTAAAGCGTAAAAAACCCCAATTGACAATAAAAAACGGACCTTCCCACCCTGTTGTTGTTCAACCTGAAACCATTCCGGTCTTAGGGTCGAAAATGGGCCCACCGGGAATCACAAGTGAGAAAAAGCGGGTAAGGATGAAATGATAAGTTGAGGCGCTGCAATTTGAAGGGATAGGCCAAACTCCTCTCTGGGTGCATCGCCGATGAAGATGTCTCGGACTATACGTGTGACGTGGCCTGAGGCATAAGGCATCCCCGCACGAGCCGGGATCTTCCAACGGCCCAAGGGGAAACACCCTGAGCCGCGTGGGTAGACCCTCATATGATTTGTGGGGTACTGCCTTCCACCGTGGACCTTATGCCTTGTGCCTTAGATTATTCCTTCTCTGCCGCGAGTTTCTTTTGAATATCCACCCGGAGGACTTTTTTGTCTATCTTCTCCGCGGCCGTCAACGGCATATCCTGGATAAACTCCATCCGCTCGGGAAACTGAAGCACCGAGGCCTTCTGCTCTTTCAGAAAACTGATAATTCCTTCAAAGGTCAGCTGAGCCCCTGCCTTGGGTTGGATATAGGCACAAACCCTTTCGCCCATGAGAGGATCAGGCATAGCAATGACGGCCACGGCCATGACATCCGGGTGGGCAACGATCAGCCCTTCGATCGGCGCGGCACTGATACTCTCTCCACCCCGGTTGATCATCTCCTTGATCCGTCCGGTCAAGGTGATGCGGCCGAATTCATCGATCCTGGCCATGTCTCCGGTCCTGAAAAACCCGTCCTCGGTAAAGGCCTCAGCATTTTCTTCCGGATTATTATAATACCCGGTAAAGACACCCGGACCCTTAAGGACCAATTCGCCTTGGCCACCAAGGGGGACGTCTTTCCCGTTAGGATCAATGACCTTGTAGGTATCATAGGGACACGTCGGTCTTCCGACGCAGCTGCAAATCGTCTCCAGCCTGTCGGTGGTGCGTGTGATGGTCGTAATACCTTCCGTCGCGCCGTAGCCGTTGTAAAACTTCACGTTCAACTTTTCTGTGACACTCTTGACCAGGCCCGGCTGGCTCGCCCCACCGGCACTGTGCATCTTTTTCAAGGAACTCAGATCGTGCTTATCAAGATCCCCGTATTCGATCATCCTTTGCGCCAGAGTCGGAACCCAGATAATCGAAGTGACTTTTTCCCGTTCAATGGCATCACAGATGTCTCTATTGTCCGCAAGATCCAGAAGCACCATCTTGCCTTGTGTAATCACACTTCCAATAAAGCCCTTGCTGAATGACAAATCATGGCCTATGGGGCCGACGATCATATTGACATCCTCGCAGTTCTGATCCCACGACTTGGAACAATATTCGATACCGGTCAACAGACTGTTGTGGCTACGACCCACAATCTTTGGTAATCCGGTGGTTCCGCCTGTGGGTCCCATATGGGCGATCTGCATGGGGTCCGGACGAGCAACTGCCAGCTTTTCAAGATTTTCATCTGTCAATTCCGCCTGTTCTATGAGCTTCTCCAGGCTTGAGAATCCCGGCCGATCCGCTTCCCCTCGGACCGTGATCACATGCTCCATTTCAGGGTGTTCCCTTAACACATCGTCTATGATGGGCACATAATCGGTCTTTTTGTACTTGGCGGGAACGATCCAGGCCTTAGCACCGGAGATATTGATCAGATGGTTGATCTCGAACTGTCGATACCGGTCGATCAATAGGACTGTAATGGCTCCGATCTTTTGAAGGGCAAAAAAGGCAAAAACGAACTCGTTCCAGTTGGGAAGCTGAAGCAGGACCCGATCCTTTGGCTTGATGCCCAGATCCGTCAGGCTCACGGCCAGCTTATCCGTCTTTTCTCTGGCCTCTCCATAGGTGAAGCGCGAATACAGGTCCACAAAGGCCTCTTTTTCAGGGTGAATATCCGTCGCCCTGTCAAAAACGTCTCCGAATGTCAGGCCTGACCACCACCGAAGCTCGTTATATTTATCAGCATCCTCTTTTTCATAGGGATTACATCCCTCAAGAAGATCTACCATAACTCTTCCTCAAACACTTTTTTGTTGTGACCCATTTTTCTCGGGGTTGGATTATAGGGCTTTTGCCCTGGGTCGTCAATTAAATATAGGCATATCAGTGTGTTTGCTGGAAAATACCCGAAAATCCACGGCTGTTTAGGCACTTAAACCCATTTGATGCCAAGCAACCCGTTTTCTGTGGCTCAAAATCAGAGAAAAATGCACAAAGGATAGCATTTGGGACGCGATCTTGTTTTACCTGTGAAACGCGAAGCCGGTTTGGCTGGCTAGACTCCCACCTTTAGTGTCCCGAATATTGACAAAAAAGATAAATTAGGCTAAAAGTTTTTACAGAGCTTTATTCCCCAAAAATAAAGCCCCTCCTTGGAAAGGAAAAGGTTATCCGGTTCTTCAAGATCCTGTTTGATCGGTTTCCCAAGCTGGAGTTCAAAGTGGAAGGATCAGGAACCCTATGACAATGAAGGGGTCACATGGCTTGAAATAGAAGACGGAAAAATCACACTTATCAGCGATTTTTTCAAAGACACCGGGAAGTTCTAGCTAACGACAGCTGGGATTTGTTCCATGTTGAGGCAATGTTGGTCACTGTTTCGAAATCCAGCGTGTCCAGATGACCGGAGTTCAGTGTTCGGTGTTCAGTTTATAGACTGAACTTAATCAATCTATAAAAAGAGACGACCGTAGAGATGACAAAAATCTGAATAGAAAACCTTCGAGAATTCTGGCTGAATAAACCTCCGCGCCGCCCCGATAAACCGGGATCTACGACAAGCGGATGGGGTATTCAAACCCCTAATCAACCCTATTATTGCAGCAAAACCATGACGAAGGTTCTCAAAGAATCTCAAAAGTGTGGGTCTTTATGTTTATGGAAGCAAAAGGTATAGAGATGGTAGCCCCCCCGATAGGATTAAAAGAGGTGGACAGGGTCGAGATTATTAGCCTAATGGACAATTATGTTGATTTGCTTTTGGGAGATACAGAGATCGCCAAACGACCACCACTCTCTGATACGGATGAACTTCCAAAGGATACCCTTCACGCTGAACACGGCCTCTCTCTCCTTATCAAAGTAGAATCCGGGAGCGAATCACACACAGTGCTCCTCGACACTGGATACAGTGATACCGGAGTCCTTCATAACATGGGAATACTTCATGTTGATACCGGCTCTATTGAGGCAATAGTCATAAGCCATGCGCATATGGATCATAATGGGTCCCTTTTGCCTCTTCTCGATAGAATCTCCCGGAAACCCGCGATAGTAATTCACCCGTATGCCTTTCATTATCCCCGTTTTCTGCAAGATCCAAAAGGGGAAAGGACTTATTTCCCAAGGGTGCTTATTGAAGAGGAACTGGAAAAGAGACAGCCCACTCTCTTGATAAATGATGGGCCGACATTGATTGCCAATGATATGGTTGCGGTTACCGGTGGAGTGGAAAGAAAAACTGATTTCGAAAAGGGTATGCCGAATGGCTTTATTGAAATCGATGGACATACTGAACGCGACACCATAAAGGACGACCAGGCCCTTGTTATCAATCTGAGAGGCAGTGGTCTTGTGGTGATTTCAGGGTGCAGCCACTCAGGAATCATCAACACACTGCTTTTCAGTCAAAAGATAACCGGCCTTGAAAAGATCTATGGTGTCCTGGGTGGGCTCCATCTGACAGGGCAATTGCCGGAACATGTCATTGACAAGACGCTTGAAGAGTTGAAGAAACTGAACCCGGAAGTAATTGTACCGATGCATTGCACAGGATGGAATTCCATCAAGCGTATTGAAGCAGAGTTCCCCAATGCCTTTGTTCTGAACAGTGTTGGGACAAAGTATATTCTATGAAGTAAAAATCCAGGTCCCGTCTTCAACCCCGCCCTCGGCCGTGAGCTCCCTTCGGGTCTGAGCCTCAGGGTCGAAGACGGGCCGAGCGGAACTCAGACCGAACGGAGGGCCGGCTTTGGTTCACCCCAAAGGTACCATTCTTCTCATTGCTCATGTCTTCACCTGCTGGTTCAAAAACGATCATCTCCATCAAATATTGAGCAACTTCTTCATCGACTCTTCTGCTGCAACCTTCTCCGGCTTATCCATTCTGACGACTTGTAGCGTGGCTGTCGAACAGGTCTCGACACAGGGTGGCTGTTCCCCCCTGCCAAGATCTATTTCACTGACACACAGATCGCATTTCTGCATCTTGTCATCCGTCCCGAATTGCGGGACGTCAAAGGGACACACCTCCAAACAGGTCTGGCATCCCGTACATTTGTCCCTGTCTACCACAACGATTCCATCTTCTGTGCGTTTCTCAATCGCCTCTTCGGGACACTCCGCTACACAGGGAGGATCGGCACAATGCATACACGCCACTGATACCGAGGAGCAGGTGACTTTCGGGTAGCTGCCATGCCAAGTATTTTCTACCCTCCTCCAATTGACTAGGATCTCTACCCCCCTCCAGCTCTTGCAGGCCACCTGGCATCCATAGCATTGAATACATTTCTCTCTATCAAAAGAGAACCCATATTGACCTGACATACCTTCTCCTTTCTTTGATATGCTCTAAACCATTGCTGTCCAAGAAAAATCTAAAAACGCATTTTATTAGACTTAACTGTTTAGTTTGACACAGCCCCTTGATTTGATCGGTGTTCAGGTTCCATTTTCACCTCAGAACAAGGGGAATGGGGGTCTCTTATCAAGCCTCACACCCACATGACTCCTATGCCTCCTACCGCGACCCTATCCGGCATTCAGAACGCCCCGGACAGGCACATACGAGGTCCATCGCTCAAAAACTTGTTCTGTGGGGCTCCTGCCATATATGCAAAAATGAGGTGCCGTTCCACCACCTCCGGACAAATGGTGTGAGTTTGAAAAGAGACTCCCATTCCCCCTATACCCAACACCGTTTTTGGACAAGAGTGACTCTAAACGGACTTTCACGTTGCAAACGTCGAGGATGCTGCTCGTAGATCCCGCTATCGGGGAGATCCAAGGCGTCGAGGGTGAAGCTGTAGCCACATACCGCGAACCCTCGACAACGAAGGAGATGTGGTATCCTCGGATTTCCCGACCTGCCTTGCCGACCTGTCCCGAGCAATGTCGCGGGGAGCTTCAGCGAAGGCAGGAGGGTAAAGAACATGACAAATTGATTTGTTTGCTGCAATTCATCGTTAGATACTTCCTGAAATGATTGCGGATCATCCTAGAATCTCTGCATTATTGCTCTAGAGAACCCCTTGTCACGTTCTTTATGCAACTGCTAGGCCTTTCTTACCTGCACTAGTGTCTGACTTGCATATGCTGTAATAACAGGATCAAACGCCTTTTCAGGATCCACACTGTACATAATATTGACGTTTGCGCCTCCATCAAACAGCGGAAAATCTCCAAACCCGAGTTCTTTACACCCCTGCCACCATCCGTGAAGGATCATCACCGTATCGGGTCTTATACCAGGGTAGATCTCCGCCTTGACCTTCATCCACCCATGGGGTGATTCCACGATGATCCAATCATCGTTCTCGATTCCCCGCTCAGAGGCCGTGTCCGGATGAATATGCAATGCCGGAAAGGGCATGACCTCCCGCAGATTGGGCACATTCCTCTGCATGGAAGACGTATAGACCTTGGATGTGTGGTAATCCGAAAGGACAAGGGGATATTTCTCGGTCAACTCCGGTGTGCCGGTGATACTCTCCGGCGGCTCCCTCCATTCGGGCAAGGGATTGAAGCCGACCTCCTCAAAGGTGGTGTTGTAAATCGCCACCTTTCCCTGAGGGAGATAGGGCGCGCCGGACAGTCTTCGGCTCGGCATCTTGAACACGGATTCATACTTTTCATATCTTGGCTTAGGGCTCTCCTCGGACTTGATTCCCGTGGGGTGTTTCCTGAGGTCATCAATGGTCATTTTCATGGGCTCTAGCTGATAGTTCATGCACTCCTTTATGCTTCCGTTCCAGAATTGATCGCCATAACCCATGGTCACGCCCAGATCGAGAAAGAACTCAAATATGGATTTAGGGGAACCCACCGGTTCGATCACTTTATTCCTGGCCATGAGCCAACCACCGCCCCCCATGCCGCCTCCCTCAAAGGGATGATCGATTTCATATGACGTGGCCACTGGAATAACGATATCCGCGTAGTCCATGTCCGCGGTCCTGGCCACATCAACCACCACAAAAAAATCCAGTTTCTTAAGGGCCTCAACCACTTTCTTGGGTTGACGCGTGCTGACCAGGGGTTGGGTCCCCGGAGCAATAACTGTCCTCAGGAGATAGGGTTTCTCGGTGAGGATACTCTCCAGGGCTTCATAATATGCGGCATGGCTCCCGAACATGAAGGGTTGAAGGGCCTTTGGGAATTCAGGGGCGATCAGTTTATCAATCATCTCCCGGGTATGAGCGCCGCTCAATTCCAACGAATTCGTCCTCATGCCGCCGCCACCCATGGTGGGAAAGACATTTCCGCCCTCTCTGTCCAAATGCCCCGTAATGGCGATCAGAATACCTACGGCCCTGATGGAGTCGTTGGATGCATGTGCATGCTCGAGGCCGTTTCCAATACTAATGCAAGCTTTTTGGGTGGTCGCATACATTCTCGCGACTTCTTTGATCTGCTTCGCCGGGACCCCCGAGACCTTTTCCGCCCATTCAGGGGAATACTTTTGGACGTGATCTTTGAGTTGATCATATCCATAGCACCATTCGTCCACGAACGCCCCATCAATAAGGTCTTCATTGACGACTACATGGAGCATCCCCAGGGCAAGGGCCGCATCAGTCCCAGGTCTCACCGGCACCCATATATCAGCCATACCAGAATCAGGTTCCACAGAAGGCTTAATGGCAATGATCTTGGCTCCTCTTCCTTTTGCGTTGATCAGAGATTTGGCATTCTGCAAGGGCGGTCCCGTATAGATAGGTTGGGAGCCCCAATAAACAATGAGATCGCTTTTGGCGAATTCCGGGCTCGCACTCATGCCATAGGTATAGGAAAAGGCAAACATCATTTGCATAGCGCAGATCCCGCTGTGACAATAATTGGGACTTCCATGGCTCGCCAGAAACCGAAGGAAATACGGATAATACGTTCTGTAAGCTGGGGACAATATGGCAAGGGTTTCAGGGCCGTATTTCTCCTTTTGCTCTTTAAGTCTACCCGCTATAATTCCTATGGCCTCATCCCACGTGATCTTCTCAAACTTCCCTTCTCCCTTTTTTCCCACTCGCTTCAGGGGATACTTGAGTCTGTCCCGAGAATAGACCCACTGGGGGGCTGAGTGACCTTTGGCGCACAGAGCCCCTTGGCTTGTGGGAGCCTCCTTCATGCCCGCAACTTTGATGAATCTGCCGTCCTTTACAAAGGCATATACCCCGCATCTCTGGGACGGTCCGCACATATCGCAAAAGGTTGGGATGACCGTCTCTTCTCCCTCCTTCGCCGCGGCCTCGGCCTCGTCACGAGTTAAGGAGAGGAATGGTGTCGCCCCTAATACGGAGGCCCCCACGATCCCTGCTCCGGTGGTCTTGAGAAAAGACCGCCGGTTTATCATCCATTGACTCATACCCTTTTCCTCCTTCATTCCTCCTTCTACATCCATGTCCATAACGGATGAAAAACAGGTTACCCATAAAATTCTTGCCCCTCTTCTTCCCTATTCTTGCTAGTCATTTCATAAGTCCATGTAAGATGCGCTTTCATATTCTTAAAAGCCATCTTCTCGTCCCTTCTCTCGATAGCATCAATAATCTTTTCATGCTGATGAGGAACGACATTTGTTGATTGAGTATCCGGCTTGAGTTGACTAATGATTGACAAGTGCACATCCGTAAGGACTTCCATCATCATGGTGACGACTCTATTGCATGCATATTTTGGCATTTGCTTCATGGCCGCAATCGGCACAATCGGGAGCAACATCTCTTTTCTCCATCATTTTTCACCTCCTGAGATGAATTTCTATCACGTCAGTCTTCCCATGTCAAAACAACCCATCGTGACTATTAATAAGCCTAAGAGGTTTTCTCTTGTAATTCCTCCACCTTAGTGATAGGCTGAAAATAAGATTATTTTCCGTTTTACGAAATTCATATCTTAGGCATTTCCAGAATAATGCTCTGTAACGTTGACAGAACGTGTCTTCATTGGCTGGGTAATGCCCGGACGTTGAACAGTTGGAAGGGAACAGCCCATGCATAAACTCCATGTTCTAAACGGACCGGAAATGGGGCAATCGTTTGAACTCAAGGATGCCCTCATCTACGTGGGACGCTCCGAGGATAATGATATCCAAATCGATGACAAGACTGTTTCCCGAAGACATCTCAAGATCGTCCAGAGAGAAAATAGACTCCTTGTTACGGATTTGAAGAGTGAAAATGGCACTTTCATCGGTGGGAATCTTGTTACTTCCGGTCTTGAGGTTGAAGTCGAAGAGGGCGCGACCCTCACCATCGGCATGTGCATGATTTGTCTGGGCCGAGATCCCATAGAGCAGATGATCCCTTTCCTTGAACCCATAGGATTCACCGATGAAGCGGGTGAAGAGCGCAGCACTCTTGCGGCCTATCGAGATCAGACTAACCACAGAAGAAGAGTCTTTCTCTCCGAGGTGTCCAAGATCATAGACGGTAATCTACCTTTGAAGAAGACTTTGAAAGGAATACTGGAGAACATCTTTGATCTTCTCAAGAGAATTGACAGGGTGGCCTTTATCTTGGTTGATCCTGACACAGAAAAAATCCTGGATGTCGTATCCAGTTCAAAGAAATCCGCTTCTGATACCTATTGTGTAGAGGTGGTCAAGCGAGTCATGAAAGACAGGAGGGTCGTGGCTGTCTCAAATGTACAGACTGAAGAACAAGATGAGCTTGTAGACACCCTCAAAATATCGAAGATCGAGTCCGTGATGTGCGTCCCCATGTTTAGTCGTTCACAACTCATAGGACTGATCTATGTGGACTCTCTTGGAAGACCATACGGATTCAGAAAAGAAGATCTCCCTTTGTTTACGGATCTGAGTCAAATGACGGCGCTCGCCGTGGAGAAGGCTCAATTGTCCGCAAAATCAACAAGGGGAACCGACAATTTACCTCTTGATACTTGAATCCTCTCAGAGTCCTTTCCTTGGTTAAAGCCCAGTGGCCTAGTCAGCAAGCCCAAGTGATTCAGATTTCTCTGCCAAAGGTCTACCGGTTTCCTCGTCCCATCCTCGAGGACGGTGTCGGCAACAAATTGAACGCACTCCTACAGCTCCATGCTCTACCTCCGTTTTTCTGTCCCGTGTAATCCGTTTGCGCCAGTAAAGAAATCGCTTGAATCGGACTATCCACGGCCATAGGCCGTGGCCTTTCGCCCGATTCATGGCTTCGCCACCGCGATTTCAAAAGCATTTTTCAGGCAGAGCCAAATGACTTTGACCCCGCCCAAAGGGCGGGGTTTTCCAAGGTTAAATAAACTTAGGATCATCTCAAAAAGAGCTAGTCTCAGCACAAGACCAGCGGATTTTGCGATCGGATGAAATTCTTCGGCTATTGGCTCCTTTCTCCCAGTTGGGAGAAGACCCAAAACTCATTGCTTCACATCAACCTTTGTCAAGACTTTAGGTTTGGTGTACGGTTTAATCTTTCCTTTGGAACAATAGATAGTAACCGCTTGATTATCTATATGTAATTCAGTATTCTCAGTTTCTGTGGAGAATTCGAGCCCCTGTCTCGGGATATGTGGTCAAGAGGCATGCCTCTGCGGGGGAATAGCTGAACAAGGGGAATCCCGTGGTCACATTAGTCACGCTCGATCCTATTCGCTTTATCGTCCGGGTTCCCGATCAGAGCTTTACCGCGGGTTGGAAAACGTGATTATCGGCGACCTGGTTATTTTACTGCTTTCACCCTGTTTCTTGTTCCCTCTTTATTTTCTCTGACCCTTGATGTAAGATCGGCATTGAACCGATCCTTCACAAAGGCGTCTAGAGAACCGACTCCACAGGAAGCTGAGCGGGCTTAAAGGCTATGAGCAAGACATATCTCGTACTGTTTCAAGGACTTACAGAACAAGAGGATTCTTTCAAGAATCGGATGCTCTCCCTGGGGGTGTCCTCTGAGACTGCGGAGACCATTGTGAGAAAGGCCCCGGTCATTTTGAAATCAGGCATGAGCGCCGAAAAGGTAAAGCAATATGCCACTGCCTTCCGAGGGGCAGGTGCCAGGGTGACCATCATGCAAGAGCATAGAGATTCCGAAGAATCGAGCATGGGAATCCCTTCGATTTCCATTCCGACTTTTAGCGATTTCACCATGTGCCCGGAGTGTGGCATGAAGCAGCCCAGGGGAAAAAGTTGTGAGAGATGCGGGTACACCTTCATTGAAAAAGGAGCGCTGGAAGATGTCCCGGGTCATTGATCTGGAAGAAGGCCGGTTGAGATTGCTTTCCAAACAGGGGTACCGCAACTGGACCGCACAATTCAAAGAGGCCTTCAGTCTCGAAACAAGAATTTCACAGATCTCCTTACAAACCCTATCCTGCTTGGCACGAGGGAAGGGTGAAGGGACATTCTATCTCTATGACCTGATCATGAGGATTCAGGAGTTGGGTTCCGGGTTTGAATTCGATGTCCTGGAGCCTATACGCAAGATAGCGGTGATTGACCGGTATCTCCTCATACTGGATCAGCTCCGTTTCGAATGCATGAAACGCCTGGGATGGATTGTCGATTATCCGGGTGAAGAATACACTCTGGTGGAGATCGTGACAAGATTTGATGAACTGGTATCGGGTCTGAAGGCAAAATGCCCCACTCTCAGCCGAAACCATCCTGACTATGAGCAGTATTGCGCCATGAACGCCTTGGCCAGGGAGACCCTCATCAGAAAGTTGATTCCCCAGACACTTGAAGAAATCCAGGGCTATTCTGAGAATCCATAGTCCTTATTCGTCTGAGGACCCGGAGTCCCCTCCCTCCGACGCAGACTCTTTTTCACGTCTTGCAGGAAACTCTTCGCCGAAGTTCATGATTTTTAATAAATAATTGTGCAATATCAGCATGTTATCCGCC
>CAZCCX010000022.1:0-15598 GCA_964497115.1 uncultured Desulfobacteraceae bacterium | reverse complement strand
ATAAAGGGTCATCACCACCTCTTCCAGGGAGGTATTCCCTGCGCGCTCCCCGATCCCGTTAACGGTCACTTCCGCCTGACGCGCTCCGGCCTGAATGCCGGCCAAGGTATTGGCGGTTGCAAGGCCCAGATCATTGTGGCAGTGAACGCTGAGGACGGCCTTATGAATATTGGGGGTATGCTGCCGGACATACCGTATCAGCTCACCAAATTCATGGGGGAGGGCATACCCCACGGTGTCCGGGAGATTGACCGTGGTGGCTCCCGCCTCAATCGCTGCCTCTAAGACCCTGCAAAGATAGTCTTTGTCGCTTCGGGATGCATCTTCCGCCGAGAATTCTACGTTCTCAGTGTAGGCCTTGGCATGCTTGACCGCATTCACCGTCTCTTTGATCACCTCTTCACGGCTCATCTTCAGCTTATGTTCAAGATGGATGTCTGAAGTGGCGATAAAGGTATGAATCCTTGGGTGAGCGGCCTCTTTGATAGCCTCCCAAGCCTGGTCTATGTCCTGTTTCGATGCCCTGGCAAGCCCTGCAACCTGAAGACCTCGGATTTTTTTAGCGATTAACTTAACAGCCTCCAGATCACCTGGAGATGCGGCGGGGAAACCGGCTTCCAGTACGTCCACACCCAGTTTCTCAAGCTGTGTGGCAAGGCGAAGCTTTTCCGCCGTATTCATACTGGCCCCCGGCGACTGTTCGCCGTCTCGAAGTGTTGTATCAAAAAAAATGACTTGATCTTTCATCGAATAACCTCCTTTTGCATGTCTGACGATACTCTTGGTCTTCTCACTCAGTCCAGAATTCCCTTTGCAAAGAAGTTATTCACCAGGACCCGCCGCAGATCTTCCCGATTCCGGGTATCTGCGGTCTGTTTCCTCTCCCTGTCGTTCCTATGATTGGACATCCTTTATTCTCCGTTGATTTCTTTCAGAAGCTTATACTGAAAACTGTCCACAAGGGCCTGCCAACTCGCCTCAATGATGTCTTCCGACACACCGATGGTAGACCAGATTTCGTGGCTATCCCTCGATTCAATCTTGACCCTGACTTTGGCTGCAGTGGCGTCACTCCCGTCTATGACCCGAACCTTGAAATCCACTAATCCCATCTCCTGTATATGGGGGAAAAACTTGTTCAGGGCCTTTCTCAGGGCGTTATCCAGGGCATTGACCGGTCCATCCCCTTCAGCCGCAGTGATCTCGTCAACCCCAGCCACGGAAATCTTGATGGTTGCCTGAGAGGAGCTGGGACCTGATCGATTCTTTTCAATGGTCACGCGGAAAGATTCAAGGGTAAAAGGCTCGTCAAATTGACCGGTCTCTTTCTTGATGAGAAGCTCTAATGACCCCTCTGCCGCATCAAACTGATATCCCTGGTCCTCCATCGCTTTGATCTTATCGACGATCTTTCTACTGTCATTGCCGTTAGCGCCCAGATCAATCCCCATCTCTTCACTCTTGTATTCGATGTTACTCTTGCCGGAGAGGTCAGAAACCAGGACCCGTCGTCGATTCCCCACCTCATCCGGGTCCAGATGCTCATAGGCTGTCGGGTTCTTTATGATGGCACTGACATGAACACCAGCCTTGTGGGCAAAGGCGCTTTTCCCTACAAAAGGTCTTTGATTCAACGGCGGGACATTGGCCACCTCACTGACAAAACGGGAAAGCTCCGTCAAATGGGTCGCATTCTCCGGGGCAATACATTGATAGCCCATTTTCAGTTGAAGGGCCCCGATAACGGAGATGAGGTCCACATTTCCGCAGCGCTCCCCGTATCCGTTAATGGTCCCCTGAACCATTGAGGTCCCCAACTGTACCGCCTGCAACGAATTGGCAAGGGCGAGACCGCAATCATTGTGGGCATGAATTCCAATGGGTCGACTGATGTAGGGCATCACTTGCTCCAGGATTCCCTGAACCTCATGGGGGAGGGTACCCCCGTTTGTATCGCACAACACAATGATGTCCGCCCCGCCGTCAACGGCGGCCTTTACCGTGCTGAGGGCATAGTCTGGATTGCGTTTGTAACCGTCAAAAAAATGCTCTGCATCGTAGATCGCTTCCTTGCCCTGTTTTTTCAGGTAGCTCAGGGTATCTTCGATCATAGAGAGGTTTTCATCCAAAGTGACTCCCAGAATCTCTAAGGCATGAAGATCCCAGCTTTTACCGAAAATGGTGACCACATTGGTTTCCGTCTCCAGCAGCGCCTGTATACTTTGGTCATCCTCAGGCGTTGTATCGGCCCGGCGGGTACTCCCAAAGGCCGTTAACTGGGTGTTTTTAAAAGATATTCCACGAGCCATTTCAAAGAATCGGGCATCCTTGGGATTGGAACCGGGCCACCCGCCCTCCACATAATGAAAGCCCAACTCATCCAGTTTCTGGGTGATTCGAAGTTTGTCTCGGGCGGAAAAGGTGACCTGGTCCCCCTGGGTTCCGTCACGCAACGTGGTATCATACAGCATTATCTTCTTATTCATACTTCCACTCCAGTTTCTTCCTCTCCCGGACATTTTGATCCAGGACACAGGGGAGAAGAAAAAAATCCGTTATCAGTCGAGCCTGATAACGGATTTTATTAAGTCTATATGTCAACACTATCTCATCAGCAGGCCCGGTAATTTGGGTTTGTCCAGCAGCAAAAGCAACAGGGAGCTAAGAGATATCCCTGTTGCCTGGATAATTATGATTGTATTAATGCTTGTCAATTCCATGACGAATCAGGAGCCTTTCACAAATTAATATCAGCCTATCATACTATTTGACAAGTCTTTCCGTGTCAACCCTTTTTTGTCCCTCCCTTGTTTCAGGATCTCACACCGAGCTAAGGCTTTAGGAAGCAGCTCCCAATCCCCGGGAGTCAGGCTAAGTGTTATTGTCAAACTGCGAGTCTGTCTTTGCGGGGGCCCCATGCATATCAGGCCATGTGATATCGCGGGCCTTTTTGAAATAGGCGCCTGTCGCACAGGGTTTGCAGAGAATCTCACCGTTCTTCGCGACTTCGCGATTGTCCCGGACCATCTGTCCACAACGGTCGCAAGTGACCTTTCGACGAGTTGGTCCCGGCAGATCATACTCACTGAGATCAACCTCCACTTCCTGGACCCGGAACAGGACGCTATCCGGCATTCTCTGGTAGGCGATCAATTGTTGCTTGGCCTTCTCAGAGATCTCTGGGGAACATTGTGAAGCAAGATCCCGAGATTCCTCTGTGGATATCACCCTGTAGGCCTTCCCGGTTTCCAGGTTGGCAAAAGTTGCAGCCATAATCCCGTAATCCATGAATTTCAATGAACGCCTTCCCAGCCTGACCCCTGTCACATAGGCCACAGCATCCGCTGTACAACGGTCCATCTCCACATAGACAATCAGCTTCTTGATCTGATCCCTACGGCTTGGATCATCAAGACCGATCAAACGACATCCCAGAAGGGCCATTCGCACTCCCACGACTTGTCCCGGACAGAGATGTCCATGGGCGGTTGCAGACCCCTGCAGCAGGTTCTCAAAGCTTTCCATCCTGGCCTCCAGAACAGTTATGTTAAGAATAACATAAGGCAAAAGAAAAAATAATGCCATTCTTTTGATAGGCCGTGCCTCTTTGTTTGAAACCCTCGGGATCTTGTCCCGAAGAAGACTATGATGATCGAAGTGTCCAATATTAGTTCAGAAGAAGTTCCCCTATGATGTGTATTCAAATGGAGTTTCTATCCTTGCTCGGCCCTCCTCACTTCCTGTACGAACTTCTTCACCCGCTCAAAATCTTTTTTGAACCGCACAGCGTTTCCCTCTTTGTCCCTCTTGTTGGTCTGGGTGCAGCTATCCGCTCCCGCCGGCCCCACCTTCACCAGGGCCTCATGGACATTTTCTGGCGAAAGACCCCCTGCAAGAATGACAGGTATCTTACTTTGAAGGACCAGGTCCCTTGCGATCCTCCAATCACACGGCCTTCCGGTGATCCCGATAAATCCCTGTACAGGCTGGTTTTTCATCCATGTATCGGTCAGGAAAAAGTCGCTGACCGGCTCCAGTTTCCTGGCGACCTCCAGGGTGGGGAACCCTGGCACGGAATTCTCTGCGGGAATAGGGATTGACCGCATGATCTCTACCTCCGGAAATTTTTCACCTATTGTTGATTGAGCCTCGACATATTGATCAAGTTCTGTTTCACAACCGCGGTTGTCCGTGAGGCTTTCACAAAAATGGATCACATCGGGCCGATAATAATCCAGTATCCTGAACAAGATATTCATTTCCCGAAAAAGGGGGATAAGGGTGTTTTTCGCAGGAGTACCTTCCGTTACCCCTAAGGTCTCCCTCAGGGCTTGATTTTGCCATCCCGGCTCCGGTAGGAGAACACTCCCCACGTGATCCACTCCCACCTCGATGCACCTCTCCGCTTCTTCCGGCGTCTGTATCTCATAGATTTGCACAATCATTTTCAAAATCCCTCTAATTAAAGAAGATTGTCCAACCCTCTATCAGACTCTTCGGCTCTTTGTCCATTCTGCAATAAAATCGCTTCGCGATTTTATATAACGCGCCTTCGGCGCTCTATGAAAGGGAATTCATACTATTAGGTGTTGTGTCCCAGAAACAAATCGAACAAAAAAGTACCTACTGCAGATTCAAAGGGGGGTATGGGGGTCTCTTTTCAGTTCCGCCACCCAAAAGACGCCCGAGCCTGTAACCGCCCCCAAAGTGAGCAAGGCTCAGTGGACAGGCACAAGAAATGGCCGTCGCTGTGGCCACATTGCTCGTGGGGCTGCTTCAAAATATGCAAAATTATGGTGCCGTTCCACAACCTCTGGACAGATGGTGGTGAAACTGAAAAGAGACCCCCATGCCCCCACGTGTCATTGAATCTGCTCAGGATAATGGAAGTTATTTCTAGGACAGGACACTAGAGGCTGGTATCATATTTTAATGGCTCAAATATGAAATGCGGGAATGGACTGGGCCGCATAATTCATCAGAGTTATCCAGAATACTCTCAAAAAACCTATTGGTGTTAAGAATGATGGAACGAGAAACCGCTTGGAAAGAGGCTGCCTCAATATTTACTGAATGTTACATGATTTTTTTGCAAAGAGGTTCCTTATGTGCTAGATAGTACGGAAAATGTCCAGCTTGCTGGAGGGCTGCTGGACCGGTGAAGTCTGAATAGAATGGCAAAAAGAGATACTTGGGAAGATCACTATACTCGCCGGGCCAGGTCCGAAAAATGGCTGGCCAGGTCCGTCTATAAACTTGAGGAGATCGATAATAAGTTCAAGCTCATTCGGCATGGCCATCGCGTTCTCGATCTGGGTTGCTCTCCAGGTTCATGGTCCCAGTATTGTCTGAAGAAGATTGGGCCTCAGGGACATGTGGTGGGTGTAGACCTTGAAGGACCTGCTCCCCTTTCGGCACCTAATTTTCGATTCATCGAAGGAGACATTCTCGAGTTAGACCCTAAGTGGCTGGCCAAGGAAATCGGTCCAAGGGATCTGGTCATCAGTGATATGGCCCCGCAAACCACCGGGATCAAGGTTGCAGACGCGAGCCGTTCTTTGGAACTGGGCAACAGGGCCCTGGAAATCGCTTTGATCGTTCTCAAGAAAGAGGGGCATTTACTGTGTAAGGTGTTCCAGGGAGAAGATCAAAGGACGTTCGAAAAGAAATTCGGCCACTGTTTTGATCAAATGCGACTCATTCGGCCTTCAGCGGTCCGGAAGAAAAGTAAAGAGATTTACTTGTTGGGTTTCGGGTTCAAAGGTTCATAGGTTCAGGGTTCATAGGGTGGAAACCAGTAAAGACCCGAACCTTTGAACCCATAACGGGGAACCTTGAACCCTTTGTTTGAAATCATGTCCAATCTTAGGAGGTGACGATATGTCCGGTCATTCAAAATGGGCCTCAATCAAGCATAAGAAAGGCGCGGCAGATGCCAAGAGGGGGAAGGTTTTTTCAAGGCTCAATAAGGAAATTACGGTGGCGGCCCGCCTGGGTGGAGGAGACCCTGGAAGTAATCCCCGCCTCCGATCGGCCATTCAAGCGGCCAAGGCAGAGAACATGCCCAAAGACAATATTGAAAGGGCCATTAAAAAGGGAACAGGGGGGCTTGAAGGCGCCTCTTACGAAGAGTGCAATTATGAAGCCTATGGCCCAGGAGGAGTGGCCATCATGATAGATTGTCTCACGGATAACAAAAACCGAACCGTGGCCGAGGTCAAGCATCTTTTTGAGCGCCATGGAGGAAACCTTGGAGAGCCGGGTTGTGTATCCTGGATATTTGAGAAGAAGGGACTGATAGTCTTCGAAAGAGAGAGTGTTGAAGAAGAAAGACTCCTGGAGCTGGCACTGGAGGCGGGGGCGGAAGATATCAAAGAGGAGGAGACCCAGTTTGAAATCCTAACAGACCCGTCAGACTTTGAATCCGTCAAAAAGGCCTTTGATGGTGAAGGTTTGCCCTACACCGTTGCAGAGGTAAGCATGATTCCTCAAAATACGGTCAGTCTTGAAGGTCGGGACGCGGAACGGATGTTGAATCTGATGGAGACCCTTGAGGAACACGATGATATCAACCATGTATACGCCAATTTCGATATTCCCGATGATGTCATGGAGGCGTTATCCTGATGCTTGTGCTGGGGGTGGATCCCGGCTCTTTGGTCACCGGATACGGTCTGGTGGAGAAGAAGGGAAATCAAATGACCTGTGTCCACCTTGGGGCCATCAACTCTGCAAGGCATGTCCCTTTTCATGAAAGAATCCACAGAATCTTCCGTTCCATGGTAGAAATCATGGAACATTATCGGCCCGAGGAAATGGCCATAGAAGATGTTTTCTTTGCCAAGAACGTGAAGAGCGCTCTAAAAATCGGTCACGCCAGGGGAGCGGCGTTGGTCGCCGCAGTTGAGAGTGGTGTCAAGATTTTTGAATATACGCCTTTGGAGATAAAGAAATCCGTGGTGGGTTACGGCAGGGCGACTAAGGAGCAGGTTCGCTCCATGGTTCAAATCATTCTTGGCCTAAAGACTCATCCGGGCCTTGACACATCAGATGCCCTGGCCACGGCCATATGTCACCTCAATTGGACCAGATATGATAAAAAACAAGAGCCCTGAATGACAGCAAAAGACCAAAGACTCAGGGTTTTGGTGTTATTCTAGGCCCTCTTTTAGAAGATATGATCGCACATTTGAACGGCATTGTACTGACAAAATCGACACAGTCTCTGATTATCGAGAACAATGGGATTGGCTATGAAGTGATCGTCCCCTTCTCAACCTTTTACGCCCTTCCGAAGGAAGATGAACGGGTGAATCTCCATATTCATACCCATGTAAGAGAGGATGCCATTATTCTGTTCGGCTTTCATACCCTTCTTGAAAAAGACATCTTTTTGATGTTGATCTCCGTTTCAGGAATCGGCCCCAAATTGGCCATCAATATTCTCTCAGGAATCGGCCCTGATGAACTACTGGAGGCCATGGCTCATGGGGATGCCCTTCGATTGCAGGCCATCCCCGGCGTGGGGAAGAAGACAGCTGAGAGAATTGCCCTGGAGTTAAAGGATAAAGCCTTGAAGGTGCGGGGCGATTCAAAGGCACTCCCCAGAGGAATGCTCAGTGACAAAGACGAAGAAGTCTATGATGATGCTCTCTCTGCCCTCCTAAACCTGGGTTATCCCGCAAAATCAGCCAAGCGGGCGGTTGAGAAGGCCCTTGCACAGATAAAGGATGTGACCCTGGAAGGCTTGATCAAAGAGGCCCTTAGATCCCTGGCCTAGAAACCCTGTTTCTCTCTCCTTTGCCCTATGCTTCCACAAAAAGATGGAGGAGAAGAACAGACATGGAACAATGGACAAATCATGGAAGAGAGAATAACAAATCCCGAACCCCAAGCGGATGAGATTCCAGCGGAGATAAACCTCAGGCCCATGAGTCTTGACGAATATGTGGGCCAGGAGGAGATGAAGAAGAATCTCAGGGTGTTTATCGAGGCTGCCAAGGGGCGTTCGGATGCCCTAGATCATGTCCTCTTTCATGGGAGTCCGGGATTGGGCAAGACCTCTCTTGCCCTTATCATCGCTCGTGAGCTGGGCGTCAACATCAAAGCAACTTCCGGTCCGGTCATAGAAAGACCGGGAGACCTTGCCGCCATTCTCACCAGCCTCGAACCTAAAGACGTCCTCTTTATTGATGAAGTCCATCGTCTCAACCATGTTGTGGAAGAGATCCTCTATCCGGCCATGGAGGATTACGAGCTGGATATCATTATAGGACACGGCCCCTCGGCCCGAACCATGAAAATCCCCATCCCCCCTTTTACGTTGGTGGGCGCCACAACCCGGGCGGGGCTCTTGACACCGCCCCTTAGAGAGCGTTTCGGGGTGATTCTCCGGGTCGATTTCTACCAACCGGAGGATCTGGAAATCATTATCCAGCGCTCAGCGTCACTGCTGGAGATCCCTATGAAGAAGGACGGGGCCTTTGAAATTGCAAAAAGATCAAGGGGGACGCCAAGGGTGGCCAACAGAATCCTTCGAAGGGTCCGGGACTTTGCGGAGGTCGAGGCGGATGGCGTGATTACACGGGATGTGGCCATGCATGCCCTGAACATGTTGAATGTGGATGAAGAGGGCCTGGACAAGATGGATCGCCTTATTATGTTAACCATTATGGAAAAATTCAACGGGGGCCCCATTGGGCTGGATACCCTATCCACTGCAGTGTGTGAGGAAAAGGACACCCTTGAAGACGTCTATGAGCCTTTCTTGATACAAAAGGGTTTTATTAAAAGGACGCCAAGGGGAAGAATGGCCACAAAACAGGCCTATGGGCATTTTGGCCTCAAGATGAGAGACGATGTCGAACCTGACCAGAAAAAACTGTTTTAACCCGTGCCTTTTCTCCAATTTCTTGGTATCTTTGATCCTTGTGGGTACAGGATTACGAACTGATGGATCTTTATTAAAGCCCAATCTTCGATCAGCCGATTTCCCCAAAGAAATGTCTATTGAGCCTTTCATCTTGTTTTCAGACCAAATAGGATAGAAGGAGGTGGGATTATGACGGATTTCTGCCAAGATCGCGTTCAGCTTACCACATTCCATATCCTTAAACAGGATCGGAAAAACCTGAAGACTCAACTCAGGCTCCATTCCAAATGGAAGAAGACCGTATTGATTATTCCGTTGCTTGCCAGTGAGTATACCGATCCGAATAATCGGCCTGTATTTGAAAATATCCTGCGACAGTTGAAGGATGTGACTTATCTGTCTCAGATCATCTTCGGCCTGGATAGTGCTTCTGAAACTGACGCATTCCTGTTAAGAGACATGATCAAAAGATATGGGATCAGAAACCATCTGATCCAGTGGAATGACGGCCCTGGTTTCAGCAGCATCTATAATCAACTGCATGAGGCCGGGTTCAATATGCTGGAACCGGGGAAGGGAAAAAACATGTTCCTCAGCTTCGGGATCGCCATGGCCCTGGGGGCGGAGTCTATAGGGCTTGTTGATGCGGATATCAAGACATTCAAGCGGATCCATCTGGATCGCCTCATGTACCCGGTGGTTGCCTTGGGTTACGATTTTTCAAAGGCCTATTATGCCCGCCTCAAAGAGAAGGCCCTCTATGGAAGAGTGAAACGGCTTCTTCTTGATCCGCTTCTCCTCGCCCTGAAAAGGAAGTTTTCCGAGAGTAGAGAAGAAAAGATGTTGCGTCTGATTGACTTTCTACTGGGATTCCGCTACCAGCTCTCAGGTGAAGTCGCCTTTCACGCAGACCTGCTCAAAAAGATGCGTTTTGCCACGAACTGGGGGGTGGAGATATTTACCTTGATTGAAGTCTACAGAAAGGCCTCTTCCCCTGCACAGGTGATGTTCACCGAGCAGCCCTTCGACCACAAACATCAGGAAGTTTCGGAGGCTAATACGGACCAAGGCCTCAATAGGATGGCCGTGGACGTTGTGACGACCCTAATGAATGCTCTGGTCATAGAGGAGGGGCTTGAAATCTCCGAGACTTTCTTCAGAGACCTCGCGATCATGTATCAGGGTGTGGCCGAAGACCAGATCAAAAAATATTCGGATGATGCAAGTTTCAACAACTTGAATTATGACAGAGAGGGAGAGGAAAACCTGGTCAGAAATGTTTTCAGGAATTCCATACTCTATGCCGGGGAGTTACTGACGTCTCCCTTTAGGATGACAGAGAAATTCTTGCGTTTGGTCAATTCCTATCCCGAGTTCCGGCCGTTTCTGCAGGATGGTCTTGCAGAAGCAATTCTGATAGTGGAAGAGAAATCAGAGAAGAGTGTCTTTGAGACCCCTAAGACCGTATCCTGGGAAAGGGTGGCCAGCAAACTCCCTCAAATCTTTTATGACTTGATCGAAGTGGTTGAAAATGAAAAGAGGCGTTTCTCCGAATAGGGGAAACAAAGACTACCACAAAGAAGAAGAGCAATCAGGGGCTCATCCCGGCCCCTTTATTGTTATATTTACAGATCTTGATGGGACGCTGCTGGATCACAACTCCTATGGCTGGCAAAAGGCTGAGCCTGCGCTGAGACTCTGTAAAGAGAGCCAGATCCCGCTTATCCCGGTTTCCAGCAAGACGAGAGGGGAAATCAGGGCCCTGCAGCAGGAATTGGGACTGTCTTCTCCATTTATCTCTGAGAACGGAGGAGGGGTTTTTTTCCCGAAAGAGGGGAAACACCCCCATCCCTCTGATGCCATTCTTTCCCATGGCGTTAGGAAATGGTCTATCGGTCCGGCCTACGATTTCTTGGTTAAAGCCCTCGGAGAGATCCGTGACGAACAGGGATGGATGATTCGAGGCTTTTCGGAGATGACACCTGAGGAGATCTCCAGTATAACCGGGTTGGATTTGGCGTCCGCTCGTTTGGCATCTCAGAGGGAATATGATGAACCCTTTATTCTGATGGAAGAGGGGGTCTGCAATATGGATACCCTCAATCATGCTGCCAGCCAAAAGGGACTCCGAATCACCAGGGGAGGGCGTTTTTATCATCTTCACGGAAAAAGCGACAAAGGAGAGGCGATGGGGAGGCTCGTCGCGTGGTACAGAACGTATCATCCTTCGCTCCTGACGATTGCCCTCGGAGACAGCCCCGTTGATTTCAGCATGCTCAAGCGTGCGGATTATCCCGTGTTGATTCGCTCTTCGCATCAGTATCCTGAATTGCAGAAGATGATCCCTCGTTTAAAGGTGACTCAAGAGGTGGGGCCCAAAGGCTGGAACGCCGCGGTTCTGGATGTTTTGAATGATGAAATTTCCATAGGGTAAAGAACTCGCTTAGCCCGACGCCCTCTGAACTGTGTACTGTTCAGGCCGATGCGAGCCGGGTCCAAACCCTAATGGTTTGAACAGGAGGTTTTTCCTAACATGTTCGAAACGGAAGTCAATACTGAAAAGATTGAAAAGGCTGATTTAGTCGTCTGCATCCCCTCATATAATGAGGCTGATTCAATCGACTTTCCCACCAAAATGGCAAACGAAGGACTAGCCAAGTATTTCCCGGATAAGAATTCCGTGATTATCAACTGTGACAACAATTCTCCAGATAATACAAAGCAGGCTTTTCTGAACACCCCAACGCAGATCCCCAAGATCTATCTCTCTACGCCCAAAGGTGTCAAAGGAAAGGGAAATAACTTTAAGAATCTGTTTAAAAAAGTGGTTGATCTAAAGGCAGAGGCGGTGGTGGTGGTGGATGCGGACCTCAAAAGCATTACACCTCAGTGGATTAAGCACTTAGGGGAACCCCTTTTCAATGATTTTTCCTATGTGGCCCCTCTTTACGTGAGGCACAAGTACGATGGGACCATCACAAACAGCATCGCCTATCCCTTGTCCAGGGCCTTGTATGGAAGGAGGGTTCGACAGCCTATTGGAGGAGACTTCGGCTTCCACGGCAGTCTTGCTCAGGTCTATCTTGAGTCTCCTCTATGGGATGAAGCCATCGCCAATTTTGGAATCGATATCTGGATGACCACCCTTGCCTTCAACCAAGGCGCACAGGTCTGCCAGTCTTTCATGGGAAGACCTAAAATCCACCGTCCCAAAGACCCTGGGTCCGATCTCGGCCCCATGTTTAGAGAGGTGGTGGGAAGCATTTTCAACATGATGAAGCATTTTGAATCCTTCTGGCTCAGCGTCAAATACAGCAGGCCGACCTCCATCTATGGCTTTGGTTTGGGTGAAGTGGAGATGCCTCCAAAAGTTGACGTGGATATGGATGTGCTTTTTCAGGAGTTCCATGATGGCTTTAACCAATGCAAGGACATATGGAAGAGAGTTCTGGCCAAGGATCTCTACAAAAAGCTTCTGGAGATGGAGGGAATGACGGAAAGAGTATTCACATTTCCAACCGATTTGTGGGCAAGGATACTCTATGACTTGACCGTAGGGTATCGGGATTCAGTATGTGAGCCGGGACTGATGATTGATTCTATTATTCCCCTCTATTTTGGAAGGACTTTCTCATTTGTTAAAAGGACCAAAAGAATGTCCACGCGCCAGGCAGAAGAGGCCATTGAAGAGGATTGCATGACCTTTGAAATGACCAAACCCTATCTCATTCGACGCTGGAAGGGAAAGTGATGACCTTGTGAGGCTGTTCGGCGGAACTGATTTGCGAACACACTTCACCTGGATTCAACATAACCCATTGGACTTAAGAGCTTTTTTGAATCGAAAAGCGTTGCAGGAGGAATGTACGAATGGCGAAGTAACCGCCTTTTGATCCTGCTTCCTCTATTCTACATTCCCCCAACTCCCCCCACCTTTCCATCGATTTGACATCATAGCACTGCCACCGTTTGCGTCCCCGCCGCTTATGCTGCGGGGTTTTTCTTGCCTTACCCCCGGTCAAAACGCCCCCTACGAAAAAATATACTATATGTTGTATTTTTGGTTGACTTCGACCGCAACCTATAGTATGAGCGACAGAAGACGTGATATCCGTCTTAGAGGTCCATTGCCATCTGGGCACTCCTCGGACTGTGTGGATTAACCCCTTTTCTGATGAGAGGAGACCACCTTGGATAGAAGGAAATTCTTGGTAAGAAGCGGCTCTTTTCTGTTCGGGAGTCTTTTTGCCCTCAACGGGTTTTCCAAAGCCTTTGCCAGCCCCGCTCCCCTCTCCACAGTACAACCCTGCATTGCCTTGATTATCGACGACATAGGACGATCTCTCTGTCACGCCAGACAATTCTTGGAACTGCGCATTCCCATCACCTTTGCCATACTCCCCCGTCTTCAGTGGACCCACACCTTGGCCGAGGAAATTTATGATCAGGGCCACGAGATCATGCTCCATCAGCCCATGGAGCCCTACGAGTCTAAAATCGACCCAGGTCCGGGCGCCCTTTATGTGGGTGATGCCATGAAGAAGATCGACCGAATTCTGGAAGAGAACATTTCTGATGTGCCCTTTGCCAAAGGGGTCAACAACCACATGGGCTCTCGGTTTACGTCATGTGAAAAAGAGATGAACGAGGTCCTTCAAGTCATCAAAGGCAAAGACTTTTTTTTCGTCGACAGCCTCACCACGAGTCGATCCGCAGCCTATAGCACCGCAAAAAAACTCGAAGTATCGACGGCACGACGACACATCTTTCTGGATAACAGCCTTGAAGATCCGGCCATCCTTTCACAACTTCACAGGCTCAAGAACATTGCCCTGAACAATGAGTACGCCATTGGGATCGGTCATCCCTTTCCAGAGACGGCCAAGGCCATTGAAAAGTTTTCAGGCACCCTGAAGGGCTCTGGAATCAACCTTGTCCCTATATCCCGGGTCCTATCCTGAACCCCTCACCAGCCCATCTCCCATGAATACGAATTACCAACAAATCATAGAAGATCATCTTGAAGGGCTTTACGCGAATCCCATGGAGGGACTGGAAGGGGCGCTTCCTGCCCACAGAAAGGGAGACTCATACTATTTCCGCGCCTTTGGGGAGGCATATGCTGCCTGGAAACGAATGGAATAACCCTCTCTGACAAACCTGAAACAGGCCCAAAGGGGCCTTCTCATCGCTTTGTATACAACCCACGTCAGCCATGACCCCATACGGCTTGAACCATTCAAGGCATTCAAGGATCTACCCGACAGTATGCCCTACCATGGGGCATTCACCATGAACAGCGAACAAATTCTCGTTCCCTGTGTTACTCAAATCAAGGAACGTCGGGACGTCATCCTGAAGGTATTTGATGGGGAATCAAATCCTGCAGGTGCGGCAGAGGATTTCTATCTTCTCCTCTATCCTTTACCGAAAATCGCGCTCTGCTACATTTTTTGCCTTCCTGATGAAGAGTTTCCCGCTTCACCCACCTGCCTTTTCTCCAGCAATGCACTCTCCTTTATCCCCTTAGACGGCCTTGCCGATGTCGGCGAATACACATCAAAAAAGATCCTTCAGCTTGTGCAATAATCTATTCCACTTCTAAATACTGAAGGACCCGCAAAAGATTCGTTTTGCCCTGTCTTTGCAATGCCGCGAAACATATCCCAGAATCTGATCGTGGAGCGAGAACCCATATATTTCAACATGTTATGGAATCCAGCACCCCTCTCCATCAGGAGATAGGCCACCTATCCGGATCGAACCTCAATCTACACGACATAAATCGTCCTGCGTATTAGTTAATATTAGTTATTATAGGTTTGTATTTAGACAATAAAATATTTTATAAAAATATTTTGACATAAAGCAACAATTGTTCTATTAATCTACCATCATTTTTTCCGCAAAAATGTACATTGCGCATAGAAGCGCCTTTTTTTGGCCTTGTCATATATCAATAATGATACAAGCGTCATACACGAAAAAAGCGGGAAAAACCATTTTGTGCGAGGAGGAAAAGGAGATGAAAGGAAGTATAAATAAGAAATTTCTGATGTGTTTATTGGTGCTGGCTGTCTCGCTGCACATCGGCCCGGTCTGGGCCCAAGAGGAAGAGGAGGAAGATTACCGGGAGTATACCCTTGGTGAAGTGGTGGTCAAAGGAGAAAGGTCCACGGTCAGAGAAATCTCCATCACTACGGAAATCACCCCTGCGGATTTTGAGGCCACCAACTCCGATACCGTGTCCGAGGCCCTGACCTTTGTTCCTGGCGTACAGGTCACCATGGGGCGAAAGTATCTCCCCTATATCTCTATTCACGGGTTTGATCAAAAGCGAATTTTGACCCTGATCGACGGGATCCCTTACTATGAAACAAAATACGGCAGCCTGGACCTCAACCAGATTGCGGTGGAGGGCGTCGCAAGGATTGATGTGGTCAAGGGGGCGGCCTCCGTTCTGTACGGGGCCAACGCCGAGGCGGGTGTCATCAATATCATTACAAAGAAGGCCACTGAAAAACCCTCCCTCTCTGTGAATCTTGAGGCGGGGCTGGCCGGCGTTGATGGTGGGTTTAAAGCGGCCCTCTCTCATGGCATGAAGAGGGACATTTTCAGCTATTGGCTGAGCTATTCTCACAGGGAATGGGATTCCTGGGAGGTCTCCGACGATTTTGTCCCCAGGGAGGGGATTATTCAGATCCGTCGAGATAGGACCCCCGCGCT
>CAZCCX010000021.1:0-15818 GCA_964497115.1 uncultured Desulfobacteraceae bacterium | reverse complement strand
GCAAATTCAGTTCGGGGATAATGCCAATCAACTTTTTTCATTATGCTAAATTATGCATGAATGCATAAATGGATATAAGTCCATTCCTTTATCAACAAAACTTTGATTTCTGTGCTTTTCATCCTTGTTTCTCATCTCATACACCAGTAAATATACAGTTTTCTGGATAACACCCAGAAACAGATGCACTTGACTCAGAAGATGAGATATTTTCAACGATTTTCTAGCTGGATAACACACCAAATATGCGTGTTATCCGGTTTCTTTGGCAGCTCTTCGACTGCCTCAGTCCCACACCTTCGGTGCAGGTTCCCGATTTCTGGATAACTCCCCTACGGAGCCTTAATTGTTAATTGAACAACAACGACCTTTGAACACGCGACATTATCGGTTAAAGGTTTGGGCTGTTGTGAAGGGGGGGGGCCGTGAACTTCCCGTGTCTCAGTATGCAGTCCGTGTTGGCAGCTCAAAGGTTAGGCTGAAATATGAACGGGTTGACGCAGTGAGTCGATTTAACCTGGTTATTAAAACTCAAGACAGAAGTCAAGAGAAATTAACGTGATTTGGGACGTACATGAGACTATGAATAGGAATATTTATTGCTCATTTCTCTTTTCATGTACGTCCCTCATTCCCCTTATGGCATCCCCCTGTGTTTGAAATCACTATCAGTGATCTCAAAGACTATGTGCCAGGCACTTCCTCGCAGCCTCAACGATTGATAGTCGTCGCCCATGCTATTTCTATCCGCCGAACGGTTGAGGGCGAAAGCTCAACTCCACTTGACATTTGATACACGATCACTGCAGGGCTGTCTATCAGGGAAACCCTTATATTTTGGGGTCGGAAAAGCTTACTACTGCCGTAGCGCAGAGAGCAAAGGGCATGGCGCAGGGCGGGAAGCGAGACGTAGCCCCAGAGGAGCTTAAAGAGCACAAGCACACCACCCCCGCCCCAAAAAACGGCGGGTTCACCCCGTTAGACACTGCATGTCTAACGGGGTAAAAAGACTGCTACAATCTAATTATGATCGGTGTTGTCAGGTCTAGTTCGCTCCCGGTATGTGTGGCAAAGAAATAGAGTTCATCATTGAAATGTCAAACGGGAAGTATGATTTTTCATGGTAAAAGGGGAGGAGATAGAGGTTATGCCAAAATTTCTTTTATTGGCAGTATCTGCTTGCCATGTCTAATTGTGAGAATAGATATTTGTTTCTTTTCGATGCGATAGATGATGCGGTAATTGCCGTAAATTAGCTCTCTGAATTGATTATTTTCGATTTCAGGGATAATCCTGCCGATTTCCGGAGAGGATTTTAGCTGCTCAACTTTTGAAAATACCGTGTTAATCCATTTTTCTGCTGCTGATGGTTTGTCTCGGGCTATATAATCAACGATTTCCGAAGCTCGATCGATAGCTAATGGTGACCAGACGATTTTCATTTTTGGACTCGTTTCATGACTTTTTCTTTTGCATCCTCATGATCTATTCCTTCTCCATTTTCGAGCTGGTTAAGGGATATCTGAACATCTGTCAAAAGCTCGAGTTTCTCTTGCATCGCTTCATATTCATGTGCATCTAAAAGAACAGCAACGCCTTTCCCATGTTGAGTGATAATCACAGGTCTTTTTGTATCGTGGACTTGCTTTATGAAGTTTGCGATACCTGTCCTCACTTCAGACAACGGTCTGATATCTTGATTGATTTTTAGTCTTTGCATGTTGTACCTCATTTAAATAATAATTTTGTACATTATAGCGTACAATATTTAGTGCATGCAAGTACTTTTTTGAGGCATAATCGCGGCGACAAAGTCGCCGGACAGGCGCCTGAGGCTCCCCGCGCTGTTGCACGGGACAAGCTGGCGCGCCAAGGATGTTCGGGGTTTATTTAGGCGCCCAGTGACGAGTTTGACTTTGGGCTGTTTGATTGCTATATTTTGAGGGTTCAGCCGCCGTCGCCCGGCTATGGCGGCCAAGGAGGTTCAGGGGTTCCCCGTTCAGGGTTCCCGGTTCAAAGGTTGGAACCTAGAGTCCTGCCATCGACCGGGAACCCTGAACGGCGAACCTTTCAAAAGGAGAAGAAAGAGAATGCCTATCTTTGAGTTTAGATGCCTTGAATGCAATAAGATCTTCGAAAAACTCTTTGTCAATTCCGACGAAGAGTTGGATATAGATTGCCCGGAATGCCATGCCACGTCCTTTGAGCGTGTGGTCAGTCGGGCCAGTCATGTCATGGGTCTCGGACCGGGTGGAAGCCGGCCCACAATCACCGAGAAATCCTGTGCCCCTGGGAGCAACTGCATGACCCTGGATCTGCCCGGACCGACAAAGTGAGGTTCCCCGTTCTGGGTTCAGGGTTAGGGATTCACTTTCGAAAATATCGGATTTAACCGCAGACAACCGCGGACAATAAGTCGGCCGACATGGCCGACTTATTATTGTTATGGCCTTCGGCCTGATACAATCTGCCCGGGCCGACAAAGTGAGGTTCCACGTTCCCCGTTCAAAGGTTAGAAACCGGTAGAACCCAGAATTCCTAACGCAGAACGGGGAACCTTGAACCCTGAACCTTCAAGAAACCATGAAAAGCCAGGAAGAACATATCGACTCCGCCCCTGAACTTGATGAGGAAGACCAAGATCATATCAGAGAGGTCTTCCATGATGAGGTGGTCCCGAAACTTGTGAAGCTCAGTGCCCGTCTTGGCAATCTCAGCTGCGGGTTTGCGGGAAAAGACTACGAGCATTGGACCATAGAGTTTAGATCAATTGGCGATGATTTTGAAATTGTCGCCTTTGAGTATGACGAAGAGGCAGACAGTTTGGATCTGGATTTATAGGACGCGGGGTTCTGGGTTCCCCGTTCTGGGTTCACTTCCTAACTACTGGATTTAGCCACAGACCCACGCAGACAAACGCAGACAATAAGTCGGCCGACTGCCCGACTTGTTATGGTGATGGCCTTCGGCCACATATAATCGGCAGGACAGGAAGGGATCAGGGTTCAGGGTTCCCCGTTCAACGTTCTGGGTTTTCACCGATTTTTGACCTTTGATGGACTCACAAGAAGTCTGTTTTGCCTCTTTTCTGTCTTTCCCGCGCACGCGGGAATCCAGGTATTCTAAGAGGTTATAGACTCCCGTTGCAGTTTATCCCGCACACAGTGCGGGGCGGGAGTGACGTTTTTCGGACTTTTTACGAGGTTATCAACCTTTGAACCCTGAACCGGGAACGGAGAACACGATATAGCATATGGTTAGCAGATTTTCAGAAAGAACGATTATTGACAAACCCATCTGTCCCTTTTGTGGAACGCTGGTTGACCAACCCAAGGAACTGGCCACGCGAATGCCCAGTGAGATGCCCGTAGGAAGATGCTCATGCGGAGCGGTCTATGCCTGTGACATCACCGGCCACAATTTGGGAAGCGCGTTTATTGAGGCCCTGGTCTTTGCCTGCCAAGGAGACTGGGACCTGGCATGGGACCTTCTGCCGGAGGACGATTATCTGGAAAAACAGGTATCCGACTACGACCTGGAAACCCATCTCATCGTCCACAGCGGGGCATATGAAGGCCGTCAGATCAACGGCGTCCTCTATTTCATCCGCATGCATCAGGATGTTCGCGAGGTGACGGATGAAGGCGCAAAGAGACTTCTGGACAGGGCCACACCTCCTACCCCAAGTCGAACCCGCCACAAAAGGACAAAAAGGGTATTTTCCAAAAAGGACGTGGAAAGGCTTGTAAAGGAATACAAGGTCGAAGAACTCCTCGAACTGGCCGCGCAGGATCAAAGGATTATCAGGGATCTCAAACGTCTTCTCTATGCTGTGGACGACCTGGCCAGATATCGGGCGGCCGATATCCTGGGAAAGGTGTCCGGCTTGATCTCTCGCCAAGACCCGGAATCCGTTTCACGGCTCCTGCGAAGTCTATTCACCGCCGTGACGGATACGGCCGCATCAAGCTGGGGATATATCGGCGCCATCGGTGAAATCATCAGCAATCGCCCCGACCAATTCGGAGGATATGTCCCTCAGCTCTATCCCCTGGCCGCGGACAGGGCCCTCCTGCCCGATGTCCTTCGGGCCTTTATCAAGGTGGCAGAATGTCGTCCCGACATCGTTCAGAAGAAAGCCTATCAGTTTATTCCCCTTCTAAATGATCCTGTGCCGACCATACGCGGATATGCCGCTATGCTTTTAGGTAAGTTAGAGGCAGGAGAGGCAAAGGACGATCTGGCGGGACTTGTGGATGATGACGCGCCGGTCGGGGTGTATGAGGCGGGTCAATTGGCGACTCGATCTGTGGGCGATCTCGCGGCCCATGCCCTGAGCCGCCTATGAGCACGAGGGGGTAACCACTTAGGTTCTCTGTTCAGAGTTCCGGGTTCTGGGTTTTCACTGGTTTTCAACCTCTGAACCCTGAACCTTTGAACTGGGAACCTCCAACTCCTGAATCAGGTCATCGACCGGCGTTCGAATAGCCTTGGATACGGATACGAGTAGAGAGGCCTTTTCTGTATCTTTCTGCCCCGCCTTTTCCAAGAGCTCTTGGGAGAGGACATACAATTTTTGATACATTCCATCCAGATCGAATACGGGATATTTCTCCCCATCTTTGAACCCCGTCTCTCCGCAAACCCGGGCCTTCCCCTGAATTCGCGTGGGGATGCCGTAGAGGCGACAGGTAATGGGACGGCGGTGATAGAGGACGCATTCATCCTCATCGTCCAGAAGAGGACAGCGTACCCTCTCTTTGGCCAGAGTATAGTTCTGCATCCGGGGATCATCCTCAAAGGCCTCAAGCATCTTCTGAAGCTTCTCCATGTCCCTGTCCGCCTTCTCACAACGGGCCAACAGGGCGTCCATGGCATGGCGCTCTAACTGCTCGACGTGTTCCCGAAGATAGGCCGCCTCGATCAGGAAAAGACCGAATACGGCGTGGCAGCAATCCGAGCAGTGAAGTCGGCATCTAATCAAATCCCCATGCTCCTCGGCCACCCGATGGAAGGCCTCTTCAGCCTCATCCACCAGATATTCATAATCTCGGAATAATTGCTTGGTTTTCATTCGATTCAAGAAACCTGGTCCTTTGGGACCGTCAAAGATCCCGTATCACGGGAGTCAGAGTTTATAGGCTCTGCCGTTTGAACGCTTCTTCACGATTAGAGGATGCTTGCTTGATACGATATTCCCATTTAAGAAGATAACAAAAGGGAAATATGGTATTTGGCCACAGACCGGCCGTCGCCGAGGCTATGGCCCGGCAGGCCCACGCGGACGGACACGGACATTTCAGTCCCGCGACTTGCGGGACTGAAAGAGTCATCACGCTCCCGCGTGAAAAACCCTCTCATATGGAGTTTCCCGAAGGGTAGCACCTTTTGCTTTGCCATCGTCGGCAAAGCAAAAAGTCTGTGTTCGTCTAGAGAGCGCAGCGAGCCCCGCAGAGCCGGACAGGCGCGTGGCTAATAGACCTTGCCTCATTGGGAGCAAGGGAAGTTCTCTCCTTCTAGAGGTTGACCCAAAGCCGGGACCTCTGGACCCGGGTTTTTACTTCGTCCGATAGGGCTTCAGTTTGGCAACAAAATCCGGGTGGGCCTGTAAGCCCAGTTCCCGGGCCTTATCCAGGTGTTGAATGGCCTTGTCGTATTCATCCCGGCAATAAAAGGCAAAGGCCAGGTTATTGTGCGCAAGGGCAAAATCCGGCGCCATCTGAACCAATTTTTCTCCCGTCTCAATCGCCTTGTCCACATCTTCTTTCTGAAGGTGGGCATTGATCAAGTTGGCGTAAGCCTGGACAATATCGGGGTTGAGTTCAATGGCCTTTTCCAGGGCAGCCACGGCCTCTTCCGCTTTTTCCATCTGAAGATAGGCAAACCCGAGGTTGGCAAATCCACGGGCATAGCGGGGTTCGATCTCAACGGCCCGCTTATTGGACTCCGCCACCATTTCAAGATCGCCCTTTTTAAAATAGATGTAACCCAGGTTGACCCAGGCTTCGAACATTCGACCGCTGTTGTCTGCGGCCTCCCGAAACGCATCCGCCGCCTCGTCGAGTTTTTCCTCCTGCAACAGGGTCACCCCCTGATTATAGGCGGAGGTGGCGCACTCGGAATTTTCTCTTAACAAACGTCTCTTTTCCGCGATGAAATCATCACCGTCTTGCGGTTCCTTCATATCGATCCTCTAACTGAGGTTATCAGGTTCCCTGTTCAGGGTTCTGGGTCCACTTCCTAAAATACCTGATTTAGCCACAGACCAGCCTTTCCACCCTCCGCAGTAGCCTGCTACGGAGGACGGGCGCACAAGGCTTCGGCGCGGCAGGCCCACGCAGACTGGCACGGACGTTACTACCGAATGGCCGAACGACTTGTTCGGCCATTCATTGTCATGGCCTTCGGCCAAATACAACGAACTTCTCTCTCACAAAGAACACGGAGCACACAAAGAGATCTTGACTTGTGAACGCTGAACCTTTGAACGGGCAACCTTGAACAAAGAGGTCGCCATCCCATCCGGACAACGACCTCCGTGAGTTATACAAGAATGATTCCCTTTGGAACGATGACCTAGTGATCTTCGGTCTGACCCCGTCCCTTCAGGCCATACATGGTACTGCTTCCGGTGGAAAAGTAAATCAGAATTTCTTCATTCACCAGCGCGGTTGCCGCCTTTTTAACTTCTCTGGCTTTCACATCAGGCATCACTTTCCTTACGCCCTTCTCCATATCGGAAAAATAAAACTTGGTCTTCTTGTTGCCTTCTGCGAAATCCCGTATGGCCTTCTTGATATCGTCCATGATTGACTCCTTATGATTTAAGCATTACTCAATACCGCCTACCGCCTTTGATACGTTCCATGAGGCCTCGGTATATTTAAATTGCGTGGACGTCCGGTAGGTATCATAGGCCAGACGATAATCGTCGATCAGGTGCTCGGTAAAGGGCAACCCGGTTTTTTCAAAGAATCTCTCCCAGCCGACCCGCTCGGCCCAATCGCCGATCCGCTCGTACTTATTGGCATCGGCCGCATAAGCCTCAAGGATCTGCTTGACCGAGTTACAGACTTCCGGGTAGCGCGGGAAATTGTTGGGTAGCGCCGGAACAACGACTTTACTGAACTTCGGCGGAGAAATCCGGTTAGAGACCTTCCCTCCTGCCATGATGGTCACACAGTCACCCTCTTTATCCGCGAGAGGAACCGCCATACACATGGTGTAACAGTTGCCGCAGAACATGCAGCGTTCCTCTTTGATCTTGACCGACTTTTTCCCGTCCTCGGTCTTGGTGGGAGATATAGCAGCCGTCGGACAGGCCGCAATGACCAGAGGGATCTCGCATACCTTGTCGAGTACTTCACTGTCAACGATCGGCGGCTTCCTGTGATAGCCCAGAAGAGCAATATCAGAACAGTGAACCGCGCCGCACATATTGAGACAGCAGGCCATGGAAATCCTGACCTGGGCTGGAAAGGTCATGCCCTGAAAATAGTCAAAAAGCTCATCCAGGACCGCCTTGACCATCGAGGAGGCATCGGTGGCCGGGGTATGGCAATGGATATAGCCCTGTGTATGGATAATGTTGGTCAGCCCGGCACCCGTCCCCCCAATGGGAAATTTATAACTTCCGGAAACATGTTTGCGGCTCGCCAGATCTTTTTTCAACGCCTCCATCTTATTCTGACTATCCACCATAAATTCAATGTTGTTGCGGGTGGTAAAACGGACGTAACCGTCACAATGTTTGTCTGCAATTTCGCAAATTTCCCGCACATGTTCTACGGTCATAAATCGGCAACCCCCGGCCCGAACCGTAAAGACCTTATCCCCGTTTTCAGAAACATGGACCAGGACACCGGGTTCGAGAATCTCGTGGTGTTTCCATTTTCCGTAGTTCTTCTGGATAACGGGGGGGAAGTACTGCCAGTAATGCCTCGGACCGAGGTCCGTGAGCCTGTTTTCCATGGGTTTGTCGGGATTGAATAACCCCAATCTTTCAGTCGATAATGCCATTATATTGTCCTCCTATTCTCTTTCTATCTCGCGTGCCTGGAGCGATAGTCGTCTATTTCTCTCTTGAACCCGCCGGGGACATCTTCCTCTTTCCAGAAGATATAGGGGTTAGATCGAGGTTCTTTCACCGTCTGCGGCATGGGGGGTATATTCAGGACGTCTAATAGTCTACTTACCCCCTGCCTCTGAATCAATTCTCCCAACCGCTCGCGGTTTTTGCCCTCTTCCATCCACCAATCCCATATTGGTTCAATGACGTTCTCCTTGATATTATCATAAGGAGGTTCGGACTTCATAAATGGAATGGTCAACAGGCCCATCTGAGCCCCTTCCAGGATGGGGGCCTTTGCGCCCAATAAAATGCTCACGCCCGTATCCTCCCCTGGACGCAGGGCCTGAGGCATGACATTGATACAGTGCATGCAGCGGGTACATTCCGCGTTGTCTATCTTGAGCTGGCCGTCCTCCATCCACATACATTGTGTAGGACAGAGCCCGATGACCTCTTTCTCAATGTCAAACTTGCCCCAGTCTTTTCCTGCATGTGCGCCGGCATTCGGCTGAATTTCTCCGTCGATATAGGCCTGGACCGCTTCCTGATTGATCCTGATATCATCTCGCCATGTCCCGACAAATGACATGTCGGAGCGGGCGATGGAGGCCACACAGCAGTTGGGGCAGCCGTCAAATTTGAATTTGAATTTATAAGGGAAGGCAGGACGGTGCAATTCGTCCTGGTAATAGTGGGTCAGCTCGTAACACAAATCCTGAGTATCATAGCAGGCCCATTCACAACGGGCCTTGCCGATACAACAGGAAGGGGTTCTCAGGTTGGAACCGGAACCACCCAGATCCTGCTGAAGCACATGGCCCAACTCATAAAAGATGGGCTCCAATTGCTCGGTAAAGGTTCCCAAAAATATGATATCACCGGTTGATCCATGCATGTTCATCATGCCGCTGCCGCGGTATTCCCACATATCGCAGATAGACCTCAGATAATCGCTACTGTAAAACTTACTGGCAGGCTGATTTACGCGCATGGTGTGAAAGTGGGCAATGGAGGGGAACTTGTCCGGGAGGTCTGAGTACCTTCCGATGACGCCACCGCCATAACCGAAAACACCGACGATTCCGCCATGTTTCCAGTGTGTTTCGCCCTCTTCAAAAGAGATTTCAAGCTGGCCGAGGAGGTCTTCCACCACGTCCCGCTCAATCATCATTCGATCATCAGCCAATTTTCTCCTGTGAAGGGCTTCCCGTTTGGCATCGGCCACAAAACTGGGCCAAGGGCCCTTTTCCAACTCCTCGCACATGGGGATCTCATGTTTGACCTTAAATTCTTTAAGCTCTTCCTCCGTATAGTTGTTCAGCTCTTCGTCAGAATAGATTCGGAGCTCCTCGTACTTTAACTCTTTTTGTGGTTCTCTCGCTTCGAAAGCCATTATAAATGCCTCCTAGATTAAATAAAATAATAGGGTTATCTTATCACCCACGCTAGCCAAAAAAGACCTCTCTCTGTTTAAATTCACCTCCTCCCTCAATTTTGCGCCTCGGCCTCCCCAACTAGGCCTACATGCTTATGAAATAGGACCCAGGGCTGACATGGTGGGGTGTGTCTCGACAAGTATTAGTGAATATTTGCACAAGAAGCGACTATATCACGAAAATCAGATGGATTGTCAACAAAAAAATCATGCTTGGTTCCCTGCATTCATCCCTTCCATTATTCCTTGCGGCAACAAAGCTTCAACTTCCAAAACCATTCATAATTTCAAAAGGTTGCAAACTTTCAACGAGGGCTAATTATTTTGTGTCATTATTTATTGGAGTAGTCTATATATGGACAACCCCCATTTGAATACGGGCTATGATTTTCTGCAAAGTGTTTTCCAAGGAGTCCCATGTTACACGCTTCACCCCGCATTATTATTGCTGCTTTGAGAGGAGGCTCAGGCAAGACCATCCTCTCTGTGGGGCTTACGGCCGCGTGGAAAGAAAAAGGGGTTCAGATCGCCCCCTTTAAAAAGGGGCCCGATTTCATCGATGCGGGCTGGCTGACGTTTGTCGCCGGGCGATCTTGTCATAATCTGGATCCCTTTCTGATGACTGACGCACAAATTCTTCAGTCTTTCTTTGCCCATTCAGGAAATTCAGATATCTCCCTGATCGAAGGAAACCGAGGCCTTTTTGACGGTTTTGATCTGGAGGGCCGTTGCAGCACCGCCGAATTGGGGAAATTGCTCAATACTCCTGTCATCCTTATTGCCGATGTAACCATGGCCACACGGACGATAGCAGCACTGATTATGGGATGCCAGAAATTTGATCCCGCCCTGAACATTGCTGGGGTTATTCTGAACAGGGTCGCCGGGCCCCGCCAGGAGACCCTTGCACGGAATTCCGTCGAGAGGTACTGTGAAATACCCGTCATAGGCGCTGTCCCGAAATTGAAAGAGGATCTCTTTCCCGAAAGGCATATGGGCCTTGTTCCGCACCTGGAAAGGAAATATGCCGAAAAAGCGGTTGCTTGGGCAAGGTCCACGGTTGAGAAAAACTTGGATTTGGAGACCTTGTGGAGTCTTTCCCACCAGGCCGGTCCCCTGAACAGAGAGGGCCAAGACCGGGGAACAGGCCCCCCTGAGGCCTCGAATGCCGGCGCACCACGTATTGGTTACATTCGGGACAAGTCCTTTTGGTTCTACTATCCTGAAAACCTGGAGGCATTGAGGTCCTTGGGAGCGGTCCTGGTGGAAATTAACTCCCTTAAGGAAAAAAAACTTCCTGATTTAGATGCCCTATATATCGGCGGCGGCTTTCCGGAAACCCAGGCCCAGGCCCTGGCCGATAATAAGAGCTTCAGAAATTCATAGAAAGACGAAATCCAAAACGGTCTTCCCGTTTATGCGGAATGTGGTGGGCTGATGTATCTGGGGGAAAGTCTCCTTTTGAAAGAGAAGACCTACCCCATGGTGGGCGCCCTGCCCCTCCATTGTGTGATGGAGGAAAGGCCGCAAGGTCACGGATATACTATGTTGGAAGTGCAGGGAAATAATCCATATTATCCAGTAGGGGAAACCCTGAAAGGCCATGAATTTCATTACTCCCGGCCGATCATGAGTCGGGCGGAAGAATTCAAGCCGGTCTTCAAAGTCCTTCGAGGCCGCGGTATTGACGGAGACAGAGATGGCCTCTGCAAAAAGAACCTGCTCGCCACCTATACCCATGTCCATGCGGCAGGGAACGATATGTGGGGGAAAGGCCTTTTTAGAGCCGCTCTTGAAAGACAAAGGGGATAAGAACCCCATTTTTCCACAGGATAATCGAAAGAAGGATTGACAACATTAAAAACATGGGTTATAGACTAACGTTTTTATGTGATATGTTTTTGAGATAGCTAAAATAATTGAGGAGGTTAGTGGTCATGCCAACAGCTGAGTATGAAGGGCAAACTTTCAATGTTGACGAAGATGGTTTCATTGATGATTTCAATAACTGGAACAAGGATTGGGTAAAGTACGTAAAGCAAGTTGAAGGGATTGAGGAAATGACAGAGGAACACTGGAAGGTCATCGAAGTCCTTCAGGACTATTATAAAAAGAACGGGATCGCTCCGATGGTCAGAATCCTGTCCAAAGTGACAGGTTTCAAACTCAAATACATCTATGAGCTATTCCCCTCCGGCCCGGGCAAAGGCGCCTGCAAGATGGCAGGTCTCCCCAAACCCACAGGCTGCGTCTAATATCCTGATTAGACTACCCTATATCTTTTGACCCAAAAAAAGGCACAATGAGAGGAACAACCTCTCATTGTGCCTTTCTATAATTCCGCCGTTAGGCGGAGATTCTACTTGATGTAACGGACGACCAGATCCCCAACTTCTGTGGTACCGCATCCCATCTTTCCGGCCTCCAGGGACTTGAGGTCGTTTTCCACGGTTCTTTTCATGGCCTCAAGGAGAATGCCGGCTGCCTCCTCTTCCCCGATGTATTCCAGAATCATCTGAGCGGCAGATATGGCCCCCATAGGATTTATTTTGTTTAAACCGGTGTATTTCGGTGCAGACCCCCCGATGGGCTCAAACATGGCCGAACCACCGGGATTAATATTTCCTCCGGCGGCAATACCCAGACCTCCCTGGATAATGGCGCCCACATCCGTAATGATATCTCCAAACAAATTGTTGGTGACGATGACATCAAATTTCTCCGGATTCTTCACCATCCACATACAACAGGCATCCACGTGTTGATAGTCGGTGGTCACGTCGGGATAATCTGTGGCTACCTCCTCAAAACATCGATCCCAGAGATCGGATTCATACATGAGCACATTCTTTTTCGCGCACAGGGTGAGAAGCTTCTTTTTGTCTCTTTTCCGGCAATAATCGAAGGCATAGCGAATACACCGCTCTATTCCCTTTCTTGTGTTAATCGATTCCTGGACCGCGACTTCATCCGGTGTCCCTTTTCTTAAGAAACCGCCACTGCCCGCGTATAAACCCTCGGTATTTTCCCGGACAACGACAAAATCGATATCCTCAGGCCCTTTGTCCTTCAGAGGAGTATCTACCCCGGGCAGGAGTTCAACAGGTCTGAGATTAATATAGAGGTCCAGCTCAAACCGCATTCTCAGAAGGACCTCCCGCTCCAGGATGCCCGGTTTAACATCAGGGTGACCGATGGCACCCAGAAAGATAGCATCTCTTCCCCTTAATTCATCCAGGATACTGTCCGGCAACAAGGTGCCGTCTTTCAGATATTTTTCGCCCCCGACATCAAACTCCTCAAGCTCAAGATCAAACCCACACTTTTGGGAAACGGCCTTCAAGGCCTTGATCCCTTCAGCTACGACTTCCGGTCCTGTTCCATCTCCAGGAACTACTGCGATATGGTGTTTTCCAGACATTTCTTTCCTCCCTCACACCCTTTTTTGCTTGGCATAATTCACCAACCCCCCGGCTCGAACTATTTCCATCATAAAATCGGGGATCGGCTTTGCCATGAAAGTCTGTTCTTTTTTCTCTTCTTTGATTTCCCCTGTAACCAGATCCACCGAGACCCGTACACCTTCCTCAAGACCATGGGCGCCCTCAGTGGACTCCAGCAAAGGAAGACCAATGTTAAAGGCGTTTCTGTAGAATATTCGAGCAAAACTCTCCGCGATAATCACCCGGATTCCCGCCCCCTTGATGGCCCAGGTGGCGTGTTCCCTCGATGATCCGCAACCGAAATTCTTTCCGGCCACGATAATGTCTCCCGTCTGAGCCCCATCTGCAAAATCAGGCCTGTGATCAGCAAAACAGTTTTTTGCAAGAGTCTCTTCGTCGGACACATTGAGAAACCTGGCCGGGATAATCAAGTCCGTGTCCACATTGTCTGCAAATTTCCACACGTTGCCTTCGATCTTCATTTCTTCACCTACTCCCTTTCAATTCGCTAAATTTTCTTTAAACCGACAACCCAAACAGAGCTGTCACTTATCGGTTGAAGCGAAGCGATACGAGATGCTCGTGTCTCGTATCATATACTCATAGCCTCAATACGAAACGGGGCATGGGCTGTTCCCGAAAGACGATATCTCAAAAAGAAATTCCACTGAATCCCCTGTGATCTGGACTTTGAGGGTTTACGCCCATAAACTTATGGCAGAATGCATAGCTCGCTTGAAAAGAGCAGCCTCCTAAACCCTCAAAGGCCAGATTACCGCCACTGGACCCTATAGATATCGTCTTGAGGGAATAGTTTATGCCCCATTACACATCAAAACAATCAAGATTTCTATCAAGAACCCTAGATATTGGTTTCGGAAATGATGATACGAGCCATGATGTGCTGCTCGAAGATCTCTTCGCTCATAAAGGCCCTAGAGTTCGTTTGGGGATCCTATCCGGCCTAACACGGCTGAGGCTGCGGCGATGGCCGGATTTGCCAGATAGACTTCGCTCTCGGGATGTCCCATTCGCCCCACAAAATTCCGGTTACTCGTGGAGACGCATCTTTCCCCTTGGGCCAGGATACCCATATGCCCGCCAAGGCACGGCCCGCAACAGGGAGGGCCAATCACGGCGCCGGCATCTAGCAGTGTCTCAATGATCCCCTCCTGAATGCACTTCTTATAAATATGAGAAGAACCGGGTATCACGATGAGTCGAGTCTCTTTTGACACCGACCTCCCCTTGAGGATATCTGCCGCCCCCTTCAGGTCTTCGAATCGGCCATTGGTGCACGAACCGATGAAGACTTGGTCCACAGAGACCTGGCCCACCTGGGATATGGGGCGGACATTGTCCGGGGAGTGGGGGAATGCCACCTGTGGTTCCAGCTGATCCACATTAATCTTGATGCGGTTTTCATAATCGGCCTCAGGATCGCTGTGGAACAGAGAGGGCTCCCTGTCGGACCTCACTCTGACATAGGCCAGAGTGATCTCGTCCGGTGCCACAATCCCGTTTTTGGCTCCTGCCTCCACGGCCATATTGGCCATGGACAGCCTCTGATCCATGGAAAGATTTTCAACAACCGGACCGGAGAATTCCAATGCCTTGTAGACAGCGCCTTCCACACCCAGCATCCCCAGAGCAACGAGAATCAAATCCTTTCCCCCAACCCAGGGCTGAAGATTGCCCTCGTATACCAGTTTTATGGTGGGGGGGACTTTGAGCCATGTCTTGCCCGTCGCCATAACGGCGCCAAGATCCGTACTCCCCACACCCGTCGAAAAGGCCCCAAGCGCGCCATAGGTACATGTGTGGCTATCGGCTCCCATAACCAGGTCACCGGGGATGACAAGACCTTTTTCCGGCAGAATGACGTGCTCAATGCCCCCGTCCCCCAGCTCGATGTAGTTCTTTATGCTGTGCTTGAGAGCGAATTCTCTCATAATTTTGGCCTGTTGGGCGGAGGGGATGTCCTTATTCGGCACAAAATGGTCCGGTATCAGTGCGATCTTTTCCCGGTCAAATACCCCGTCGGTTCCCAGTTCCTCAAACACCCGAATGGCAAGGGGCGCAGTGATATCGTTGGCCAGTGCCAGATCTACCTGTACCTCAATCAAATCCCCGGGGGTCACTGAATCCAGGCCCGCATGGGAAGCAAGGATCTTTTCCGTAATGGTCATTGCTATTGTCATACGTTTTCCTTCCGTTTTATAGAGTGCCAAAGGCGCATTATACAAAATCACATAGCAATTTTATAACCTTCTCTCGTCAGGATTAAGAGACGGATTCTTTTTCAGGTATTCGAGACGATTGAGCCCGTTGATATAGGCCTTGGCGCTGGCTGTAAAGATATCCTGGTCTGCGCCCTTACCCAGGACCACCACGCCATCCTCTTCGAGCCGGACCGTGACCTCGCCTAAGGCGTCCATCCCCCCGCTGATGGAGCTGACTGAAAAGCGAAGGAGCTTAGACCGGGTGCCGGTCATTTTGGCGATGGTGTTGAAGGTGGCGTCGATGGGACCTACACCGAATCCTGCGCTTTGGGCCACACTCTCATCAATCCGCAGTTTGATCGTGGCGGTGGGTACGGTTCCTGTGCCGCTGACCACATTCAGGTAATCCAGCTGATATGTATCCGGAACCCGTAGGATTTCCTCCGCCACCAAGGCCTCGATGTCCTCATCCAGAATCTCCTTGCGCTTATCCGCCAACGTCTTGAATTTTTTGAAGAGATGGTTGATATCCTCTTCACCCAGCTCGTAGCCCAGCTCCACAAGCCTATCCCGAAAGGCATGTCTGCCTGAGTGTTTTCCCAAAACTAGGCGATTGGTGTCAAGCCCAATGGTCATTGGCTCCATAA
>CAZCCX010000020.1:0-15942 GCA_964497115.1 uncultured Desulfobacteraceae bacterium | reverse complement strand
GAGGGGCAGATGCCCAATACTCCAAAGATTGCCATGGAGATATGGGATTATGACCCTTCGGAAGAGTGGCCGGCCGCCGCAGTGGAGCCATTTAAGGATGTGATTTCCTCTCCCGATGCCTGGGCCAAGAAGTGTGTGGAGGAATACGGCGCCGACATGGTCGTCGTCCAGATGAAGAGTACCGATCCCAATGGTATGGACCGGGGAGCGGATGAGGCGACGGAGACTGTTCAAAAGGTGGTGGAAGCCGTTGATGTGCCCGTTATCGTATGGGGCACGGCCGACAACCAAAAGGACGAGGAGGTTCTTAAGAAGATTTCTGAGACCTGCCAAGGCAAGAATCTCTCTCTCGGTCCGGTTGAAGAAGGAAATCATAAAGGTGTGGGCGCCAGCGCCATAGGATACGGCCACACGGTTGTGGCTTCTTCTCCTATTGATGTCAACTTAGCGAAACAACTCAATATTTTATTGGGAAATCTGGGGGTTCCCAGTGAAAAGATTGTCATTGACCCCACCACAGGGGGCCTGGGATATGGTCTCGAATATTCCTACTCTGTGATGGAGCGTATCCGCATGGCCGCGTTGACCCAGGAGGATGACAAACTTCAGATTCCCATGATATCCAATGTGGGAAATGAGATCTGGAAGTGCAAAGAAGCAGGGCAATCCATAGAAGAGGCCCCTACCATCGGTGATCCGGAGCGCCGGGGTATCCTAATGGAGTCGGTGGCGGCTGTAGCCTATCTCCTTGCAGGTGGCGATGTGGTCATTCTCAGGCACCCGGAAAGCGTCAGACTCGTACGATCATTCATTGACCTTATGATCAATGGAGGTACGGCCACGGATATTCAGGAGATTTTAAAGAGGATGTCCTTGGAAGAGGCTGATCTAATTGCCCTTTCTCCTGAGCCGAACCTGGCTATTGCCAAAGAAGAGGCTCCTATCAAGAAGGAGGCAGCGAAACCGAAAGAGGGAAAAGCGGCTCCAAAGCCGGAGAAGAAGGAAGAAAAGCCAGTGGAAGAGAAGCCAAAGGCCGCCCCAAAACCGGAAGAGAAGGTGGTGGAGTTGAAGCCGAAAGCCGATCCGGAGGCCAAGGCGAAAGCCGATCCGGAGGCGGAGGCCAAGGCGAAAGCGGAGGCGGAGGCCAAGGCGGATACAGAGGCCAAGGCGGATACAGAGGCCAGAGAAAAAGCAGAAGCGGAAGCCAAGGCCAAGGCGGACGCGAAAGCCAAAGAAAAGGCGGATCTGGAGGCCCTCCAGAAGAGCTTGGCCAAAGGCAAGAAGAAGACCAAAGCCAAGAAGGCCCCCAAGAAGGAAGCAAGCAAGGCCAAGAAGGCCTCAAAGAAGAAAGCGGCCGAGCCCACCCAATTCGATCTGGTGGAGAGATTATCTGTAAGTCTAAACAGGATGCACAAACACAGTTAACGGAAGTTTATTAAATATAACCCAGACCTCTTAAGAAAGGAGGACGAAAAAGCATGTCAAAATTAGTAGCCTTTGCAGCGATTCAAGGCGCCTACAATATTGTGGCTAAAGCCGAAGGGAACTATAAAAAGGCCCTGGAGACCTTTGGGGGGAGCCAAAAACTGGAATTCCCCAATACGGCCTATTTTCTGCCGATTATCTACTCCCTTACGGGAATCAAGGTGACGGACCTGGATTCCGCCAAGAAACCTCTTGATTTTGCCCGTAAGCTCTTACCCCCGCACGTAAAAAAGGATTGTCACCTCCCCTATCTGGGTGGACTGCTGGACGCCGGCATGGCGGCCCTTTTCGCTGAAGAGATTGTAGAGGCCATCCGATATGTGGAGGATCCTGATTTTTATCAGCCGGAGACGGAAGACCCGGATGTAGATAATGGGAAGATCTGGCTCGGGGCGGCCGATGATGCCATTATGAGAAAAAGGGGCGTGGAGTTTGTGGACGGGACCGCTCCCGGGTTTGCCGCCATTGTCGGTTCAGCGCCCGATACCGCCACAGCCAAAAAGATGGCCGAGGAATATCAGTTGAAGACCATTTATGTCTTTATGGCGGCCAACCAAAATGGGACCACCTTTGCGGAGCAATTGGTGGAGGAGGGTGTGCAAATCGGATGGAATACCCGCCTTGTCCCCTTTGGCCCGGACATCTCTGCAGCCGTGTTCGCCCTTGGCTTTGCCAACCGGGCCGGGATGTCTTTTGGTGGTATCGAACCCGGAGATTTTAAAAGCCAGCTCGCATACCAAAAAAATCGCATCTTTGCCTTTGTCAATGCCCTGGGTGAGGTGAACGCGGAATGGGCGGCCAATGCTGCCGGGGCCATCAACTGGGGTTTTCCGACGTTGGCAGATACGGATATTCCAGAGGTTTTGCCCACGGGTGTTTGCACCTATGAGCATGTGGTGGCCAATGTAACGCACGATGAGATGCCTCAGAAATCCATTGAGATTCGCGGTCTTAAGGTGACTATTACGGAGATCGATATTCCGGTGGCCTATGGCCCGGCCTTTGAGGGCGAGCGTGTTCGAAAGGACGATCTCTACCTGGAGACGGGTGGAGGAAAGACCAAGTGCACTGAGCTGTGCAAGATCGCCGACATGAATGAGATCGAAGACGGAGAGGTCGATCTCATCGGACCTGATGTGAAAGATATTAAAAAGGGTGACCGTCTGCCCTTAGGTATCTATGTGCAGGTAGCCGGCCGCCAGATGCAGACGGATTTCGAGCCTATTTTAGAGAGACAGATTCATCACCTGATTAACTATGCCCAGGGCGTCATGCACATTGGTCAGCGGGATATTTCCTGGATCAGGGTGGGCGATCAGGCCATAGACAAGGGCTTTAAATTGAAGGATATCGGCACCATCCTCCACGCCAAACTCCATCAGGACTTTGGCAGCATTCTGGATAAGGTGAAAGTGACCCTGTATACCGAAGAAGCCGATGTGGCCAAGCTGACCGACAGGGCCAGGGCCGAATACAAGATGAGGGACGACCGCGTGGAAAACATGACGGATGAGGGCGTGGAGACCTATTATTCCTGCACCCTTTGCCAGTCTTTCGCCCCCAACCATGTTTGTATGATCAGTCCCGAGAGGACAGGACTTTGCGGCGCCTACAACTGGATGGACTGCAAGGCCTCTTATGAAATCAACCCCACCGGCCCCAATCAGCCTGTGGAGAAGGGGGAGTGTCTTGATCCCAAACTCGGCCAATGGAAAGGGGTCAACGACTTTGTTTATAAGGCGTCACGCCAGGCCATAGACCATTATAACTTTTACAGCCTTCTTATCGATCCTATGACCACCTGTGGGTGTTGCGAGTGTATTGCAGCGGTCCTGCCTGCGTGTAACGGGGTGATGACGGTTCACCGCGAGTACACAAAGGAAACTCCATGCGGGATGAAATTCACGACCCTTGCCGGTGTCATGGGGGGGGGACAATCCACCCCGGGGTTTGTGGGACACTCCAAGTACAATATCACACAAAGGAAATTCATCGTCGGTGACGGCGGTCTACTTCGCATGGTCTGGATGCCTAAGTCCTTGAAGGAAGAGATCAAAGAACGGCTGATCCAGCGGGGAGACGAGTTGGGTCTGGCAGATCTTATCGGCAGAATTGCGGATGAGACCGTGGGGATTACAGAAGATGAGATTCTCCCCTTTCTCCAGGAGAAAGATCATCCGGCCCTGAAGATGGACCTCCTTGTCGAGGAATAGACTCAGGGGTTTTCCATCAAGAAATGGCTCGTTTGATGAGCCACAGAAAATCGTAAAGTTATGATGAGGAGATTACTATGGGATTGACTGGAATTCAGATTTTCAAATTATTGCCCAAGACGAACTGCGGGGAGTGCGGGATTCCCACCTGTCTCGCCTTTGCCATGAACCTGGCCTCAGGAAAGGCGGAGTTGCACTCCTGTCCCTATGTTTCGGACGAGGCAAGAGAACAACTGGCTGAGGCTTCTGCCCCTCCCATCAGGCAGGTGGCCATTGGCGCCGGAGAGCGGGCCTTTAAGATCGGTGGTGAAACGGTCATGTTCAGACATGAAAAGACCTTTTATAACCCCACTGGGCTTGCCGCCATGGTATCCTCAGATATCAATCCGGAAGACCTGAACAAGAAATTGAAGGAGTGGAATGCCTTTCAATATGAAAGGGTGGGTCTGAACCTGAGGCCTGAACTTGTAGCCCTGAAGGATGCCAATGGTGATGGGGCGGCCTTTGCAGCGGCCGCGAAAAAGATTGCGGAAGAGACGGAGTTCGGCCTGATTCTGATGAGCGATAGTGTGGAGACCCTCAGGGCGGGGGCCGAGGCCAGTGCTTCAAAGAACCCCCTCCTCTATGCCGCCACCAGCGAAAATGCGGAGGAGATGGGGAACCTGGCCAAAGAAAAGGGACTTCCCTTGGCGGTCAAGGCCGAGGGTGTCGAGGCCCTCACAGCTCTCACTGATCAATTGACCGGCATGGGCCTGAAGGACCTGGTGCTGGATTCAGGTTCCAGGGAGATGAAGCAGCTTTTCGAGGATCAGGTGGTGATACGCAGGGCGCCCCTCAAGGCAGGGAACCGCTCCCTGGGCTTTCCCACCATCACGTTTCCCTGTGAAATGGCGAGCAACGTGGATATGGAGACCCTGATCGCCTCCATGCTCATTGCCAAGTACGCAGGCATCGTGGTGCTTTCTGATTTCAAAGGGGAGAACCTCTTTCCCTTATTGGTGGAAAGGCTCAACCTGTATACGGATCCCCAACGCCCCATGACGGTGACCCAGGGGATCTATGAGATCGGAGCCCCGGATGAGAATTCACCGGTCTGTGTTACCACCAATTTTTCTCTCACCTACTTTATTGTAACTGGTGAAATCGAGGCGAGCAGGGTGCCGTGCTGGCTCCTGATTATGGACACGGAGGGTCTTTCAGTCATGACCGCCTGGGCTGCAGGCAAGTTTTCGGGGGATGCAGTGGGCATGTTTGTCAAGAAGTGCGGTATCGCCGATAAGATTGCTCACAAGAGCGTCATTATCCCCGGATATGCGGCGTCCATTAGCGGAGAAATGGAAGAGGAACTTCCGGGCTGGGATGTGGCGATTGGTCCGAGGGACGCCTCTTTGATACCCAAGTTCCTGAAAGACAGGGCAAAGTAGACAGTGAAGGGAGAACGGCTATGAAACTGATTGGAGAGAATTTGAACGTCATTGCCAGGGTCATTGGGAAGGCGTTTAAAGAGAAGGATCCCGGCCCCATTGCCGATGAGGCCAAGCGGCAGAAGGAAAAGGGCTTGGATTGGATCGACATCAACCTGGGACCCGCGAGAAAGGGTGGCCCGGAGTTGATGGAATTTGTGGTCAACACGGTTCAGAACGAGATCGGGGAGTCTCCACCGCTTAGTTTAGATACCTCCAATATAGAGGCCATGGAAGCGGGGCTGGCCGCGCATAAGGGAAAGGCCATTATGAATTCCATCATGTGCCGTTCGGCGAGGTATGAAAAGATGATCCCTCTTGCGGCCAAATACCAGGCAAAGATGATCGCACTCATGTGGGGACCGGAGGGGCTTCCCAGGGATGAGAACGAAAGGGGCGCCCTGGCCGCAGAACTGATCTATGCGGCCAATGAGGCGGGGATACCCAATGAGGACATCTTCGTGGACGGCATTGTGACACCGGTCAACATCCAGCAACAGCAGCTCATGAGCCTGTTGGCCTTTCAAGAGATGCTCCAGGATATGTTTCCCGGGATTAAATCCACCTGCGGACTCTCAAATATTTCCAACGGCCCGCCTGAACATCTCAGGGGCATCCTTAATCAGACCTATATGGTGATGCTTGAAAGAGCGGGCATGTATTCCTGCATAGCCGATGCCTACGATGACCAGCTGATTGCCATTGCCAGGGGAGAGAGGCCGGATGTGGTGGAGATCATCCATAAGGTAATGGACGGAGAAGAGGTAGGCATGGACGGCCTCTCCAAGGAGATGCAAGACTATGTGAAGACGGCCAAGGTGATTCTGGGTCACACCCTTTACTCGGATTCGTGGTTGGAACTCTAGGGTATTGAGATCACCCGGACGTTTGATTTGAAGGGTCTCAGGCGGATGATGCCGCGTGAGCAATGAAATTTGGAAAACAAGGGACCTTCCTATATAAGGAGAATATATGGGTCGGTCCCTTTTCTTACTTCGTGAGAGGTTAAAGGCGCTTATACGTGATGGGATGAGTCTATTGAAAGCGTGGCGTAACGTGGTTCGAACAATCTTCGGTCAGATCTGACTTTTCAGAGGGGTATCCATTGCGTCTATTGCTAAGGATCTTATCTTTAGAGAAGAAGAATGATATGCCCCCACGGACATACATTGCCAAGAGGTTATTTGAATGAGACTTCCCTTTGCGGTAACCGTTCCCCATGCGTCATATCAGATTCCAGAGGAGATCAGTCCGACTGTCGCGTTCACCCAACGTGACATAATGGAAGCCACTGATTTGGGCGCAAGAGAGATCTTTACGTCTCTTCCGGTTATGGTGGCCCTTTGGTCAAGATGGAGCCGCCTCGTGGTGGATCTCAATCGGGATTCCGAAGAACGCGGTCCTCGAGGGGTTGTTCCTTTAAAGGATTACCACGGAAGAAATGTCTATAAAGAGGGCGGCCTTCCTGAAGATGAGGAAGTAGAAAGACGACTCAAGGTATATTACTGGCCTTACCATTATAGATTACAGGAGGCGATTCAGAATCCGGAGATTAAGATCCTTTTTGATTGTCACTCTTTGGCCCCCATGGGACCGTCCGGGGCCCCCGATCCCATGAAATGGAGAAAGGATATTGTCCTTGCCAACAACGGAAATCCCAGGGGTGAAAAGGACCCTTCCCTGGGGGAGATCACCTGCCCTTCGAATACCCTGCACATGATGAAGGAGATTCTGAACGAATCGGGATTTTCCGTATCCGTCAACCAGCCATATTCCGGGGGGTTCATCACGACTCACTACGGACATGAACTCGTTGAAAGGGGAAAGATGGCCGTCCAGATGGAGATCAATCAACAGCTCTACGTAGACGGTGAGACGCGGCAACTGGACAGATTAAGACTGGGAGACGCTGCAAATGCGCTTCAAAAGGTATTTCGTGAGATTGCAGGCAGAATATGAAGATCGCTGAGTCCACTGATTATACAGATCAAAGACCGCAACGACCTCTGAATACAAAGAGAAATGAAATGTGACCAAATAGTGGTGAGGCGATGCCTGTGGGTCATCTTCTCTCAAGGTAATAGTCCTGTAGTTCCGTCAATTGCTGGATATATGTATTCTGTAACTGAAAATCAGGGTATACACTGATTTCCCTGGCCAGCCGGCTGATCTCCGGGAATATGTCTATTCCATATGTATTATCTCCCCTTTTATCCGCCTCATGGATAATCAAAAGAGAGTAGTAACTGATCAGGAGTCGGACCGGTGTGGACCTTCGGAACAGATAGGCTCTGCCACCGATCGTGTTCAAGAAGAAGCCGGCATATGGATATAGGACATCCAAAGAAGGTCGGGCTTTATCCAAATCCGGACACGGGTCTGCCGGCATGAGCCATTGAAAAAAAGTATCCAGGTTGATTTCTAAATATTCGGCCTCATTCTTTAGGATCTGTTTAGTCAACCGGATCTCGTCTTCATCCAGGACCCGATAGAAGTGATAAACATTTTTTGTCATCGTCAGGGAGTCCAACCCTTCTCCGGCAGGAATGGGGGGTTGAGAGGAAAGTTTCTCCATCAGGGTCTCGAAGCGTTCATAGGTATCCGTATCTGTTTCCAAATCTTGGACATAGGCTTCTTTGTTCAGATATGAAAAGAAATCTTGAACGCGATCTTCGATCTCTCTGCAGCGGTCTTCCACATCGGCAGGCTCCTTTTCCATAGCCTCTTCGGTCAAAACGGACGCCTTTTCCATGGGCCCTACAGGTTCTTCCTCATCGGTCAAGGGGGCTCTTGCCTTCTGGTCGGGCATGATTTTCCTATCAGGTGCCCCCGCTTCCTCCACCTTTTTCTCCTCCTGCGAGCGCTCTGCCAGGATAAAATAGACAACCAAGCCGGCAGCCACCAGGCCGATAAGGACGAATAGCCACGGCAAAAGGGGTCTCCTGTTTTTCTTCTTCATAACGCGTCCTCCTTTATTGGCCTTGGTGCGAAGACCCTTCATTTTGATGGTCGGGCACGGGTAATCGAATGACCACAATGGTTCCCTTGTCCAGCTGACTGCTTATCTTGACTTCACCATAGTGATTCATGACGACTCTATGGACCATGGTCAAACCCAACCCCGCTCCTCGGGGCTTGGAGGTAACAAAGGGGTCATAGACTGCATCCAACTGGTCCGCACGGATACCAAAACCTGTGTCACTGATGGTGATCAGCACGTTATTGTTAGATGGGTGAATCTCCAGGGACAGTGTACCGCCGTCAGGCATTGATTCCAGGGCGTTTTCCATGACATGGGAGAGAGCGATTATCAGCTGTGGAGCGTCCATTTCCAGGGGAGGGGTGTTCCCATCCATCTCTGTAACGATCTGCACCCCCTGTGTCTTGGCCAAGGGTGTGAATTTTTTTATCACCTCCCGTGCCACAGGAGGAAGCAATTCCGAACTGAGAGAGGCTGATTGAACATTCATGAACTCACCCACCTGTTCCACCAGTTTTTCGAGGCGGTTGGTCTCCTCCATAATGACATCAGCATATTCTTGAAGTCTATCTCCAGGTCCCAATTCTTTTTTCAACCTCTCCGCGAAACCGCCTATAGTCATAATGGGGTTTCTGATCTCATGGGCAACACCTTGAACCAGGTGGCCTATAGCGGTGAGACGTTCTGAGCGGATCAGTTTTTCCTGAGTCATCTTGAGTTCCCTTGTGGTCAGGGCAAAATCCTCTTTTAGACGCTGGTAGAGCTTCGCATTCTCCATGGCAATCGCAACCTGCTGGGCCATGCCGCTGAGAAGCTTAAAGTCCGAGTTGCTGAAAGGCTTCCCGTCTTTCTTGTTAATCACCTGAAGGACGCCAATGGGTTCATCTCTCGATATCAGCGGGACACAGATGACGGATCTTGTCTTAAAGCCGGTCTTCTCGTCATACTTGGAGCTAAATCGTTTGTCCTTGCTCACATCCTGACTGACAACGGCTCGAGCCGTCTGCGCAACCCACCCGGCAATCCCCTCCCCGACTTTGACCCTAATCCCTCTTACAGAGTCCTTTTTATCACCTCGAGCCAGGCGGATGAAGAGTTCATTTTTCGGCCTATCCAGCTCATAGACGGAGCCGGCCTCAGCGTTCATAAACTCCTGCGCCCACTTCATGGCATGCTCAAGCACATCCTCAATGTGAAGCGATGAGTTGATGAGGGTCCCGAACCTCAGAATAGCATCCAGTTCCCGATGAGAGATATCTTTAGGGATTTCCTTTCTTTTCGCCATAGGTCAAAAAACCGTATCACCTATATGGAATTTCTCTATTTATATAGGAGATTCGGAAGAGAAGCAATCAAAAGTGGTTTCAGACGAGGGTTTATAGATCTCAGGCAAGTCTGGATTCTCCTTATTAGGGTTCTTGAATATCCTATCCGTTTGCGGCGGAGAGGTTCATTCTGCAGTAGGTTTTTTTATTCGAGTTACTTCTGGGACACGACACTAGGATAATGTATTCGTGTCCTGGTTTATTTGGCATTGACTCATAGAGGGTGGTTTCATATACTTCGCTGAAAATATCCCGATTTCAAATAGTTCAATCTGAGTCTGCCGGCAAAAAGGAGGGTGCTATGTCAAATGAAGTCAAAGAAAGATCCCCATTCTTGGTTACTGAGGACTGGTGGGCGGTTTATTTGGGTCTGGGAATTGTCCTGGTTGCCTTGATATTCTATGTCGCAGGCGGCACGCTGAAGCCTTTGGCGGTTTCTCCGCCGAAATGGACTACATTTAGCACGGTAACCGAACATTTTTCAACCCAGATTCCATGGTATCTGCTTCAACTTCTTGTATGGGTCGTGATATTTTCAGTTAGCATGGCCATCATGGGATTCAAGATCAAGGAATATATCCCCGGTTTCATTGTTATTTTTGGGGCTTCCACCGCTATTTTGATATTGGGAAAATGGGAAGTCGCCCATGACAATAACCTTGAGCCTCCCATCTTGGCGCTGATCATAGGTCTGATTATCGGGAACCTGTTTAAGATGCCAAAATGGTTTGAGTCGGCCCTCAGAACAGAATATTACATTAAGACCGGGATTGTTCTTTTGGGCGCAACCTTGCCATTCACCCTGATTGTCTATGCCGGGCCCATTGCGTTTCTTCAGGCCACCATTGTTTCAGTGGGAACTTTTTTGACGATTTATTTGGTCGGCACCAGGCTATTCGGACTTGAAAAACCATTTGCCTCAGTGCTTGGGGCAGGCGGGGCAGTCTGCGGGGTTTCAGGATCTATTGCAGTCGGTGCGGCCACAAGGGCAAGAAAAGAACATATCTCCATTGGTATTTGCATTGTTGCCTTGTGGGCGCTGGTAATGATCTTCTTTTTGACCTTTTTTGTAAAGGCTACGGGAATGCCTGAGGGGATTGCCGGCGCGTGGATCGGGACCTCAGAATTTGCTGATGCGGCCGGTTTTGCCGCCGCTGCATCGGTTGGGGGCGATACAGCCATTCATGCCTATACCTTGATGAAAGTCATTGGCAGAGATATCTGGATCGGAATATGGGCTTTTATGCTCTCCATCATCTCCGTCGTCTATTGGGAGAAAAAGTCGGCCGATTCAGCGGACCGTGCCCAGGCCAAGGTCATCTGGGCCAGATTTCCAAAATTTGTGATCGGATTCTTCCTCGCCTCGGTGATCATGAGTATTGCATCGTCGATTGTGGGGCAGGAGGCCTATGATTCATCTTTAAAGCCGCTCGTAATCACCCCAGTAAAGACCCTCAGGACATGGACGTTTATCTTCACATTTCTCAGTATCGGATTAACCACCCGATTCAAAGAAATCTTTCAATTCGGATGGAAACCGTTGGTTGTATTCACAGCCGGAGTCGTGGTGAACGTCCCTCTGGGATACTTTCTATCAACGGTTGTATTCAGGTCCTATTGGATCTCTTTGTAGGTATTCGCCATGTGGATATTGAAAAACAGACCAGTCGAAATCGGCTGCCTCAACTGCAGGCACTTTGACAATGATGCCAGGAGTCTGGAGTCCATTTTCAAAAACCTAAGAATCATGTGTTCCGCTTACGCATCGGTCCGGGGTGATTCCGGAATCTGCAATTATGACGATCGGTTCCGATTACCGCGATCGGCATGTGATCACTATGAGCCAAGACAGCAATCATCCGGAGTCAGATTTCCAATAAAGAGTCCGGCAAACAAGGCCATGTTTTGATAAGCGCCTCTCAGAGAAAGGAGGCAGGCAACGCCACGTTTCGTCCGTTCCAACGCCGACGCCATTTTCCATGTCCGGCCAATAGTGACAGCCTTGTGAAAGATCAATATCTTCGCGACCTCCACCACACACCGGATAGGGGCAGGAATAGAAAAACGGGGTAAAGCGGACTTCTTATACGAGTCCACCCATATGGATGGACTCGTAAGGAGACAGACACAGCCGGACGAGGTGCTAATCCTCCGATTGGGCCATTTGTCTGTAGATCTTCTGTCTTTCCTTCATACCCTCTTCCGCCTTTTGGAAGAGTATTTCCGCGTTTTCCGGAAAAGACCTGGTCAGGCTGGAATAGCGCACTTCGCCCATGAGAAACTCTTTGAAATCGGCCGTGGGTTCTTTGGAATCAAGAACAAAAGGATTCTTGCCCTCCCCTTTGAGCCTGGGATCATAGCGGTAAAGGGGCCAATAACCGGACTCAACTGCCCTCTTCTCTTCCTCTTGACTCTTGCCCATGTTCAGGCCGTGATTGATACAAGGTGAATAGGCGAGAATAAGGGATGGGCCTTGGTATGTTTCCGCTTCAACCAGGGCCTTCATGAATTGATTTTTGTTGGCCCCCATGGCTACGGACGCCACATAGACGTAACCGTAGGTCATGGCCATCCGTCCCATATCCTTCTTCCCGGTGGCTTTTCCAGCTGCCGCAAATTTGGCCACGGCCCCCATGGGCGTGGACTTGGAGGACTGACCACCCGTGTTGGAGTAGACTTCGGTGTCCAGGACAAGGATATTGATGTCATGGCCCATGGCCACCACGTGGTCCAGGCCACCGTAACCGATGTCATAGGCCCAGCCGTCTCCGCCTATAATCCAAACGGACTTCTTGGTCAGATAGTCGCTACGATCAAGAATGTCATAGAGCAGGGGACTTGCAGAATCCTCTTTGCTTATCAATTCTTCTTCAATGGCATCCTCGAGTTTTCGGCCGAATTCCCTGGATTTGACCCCGTCATTCATGGCCTCCAGCCATTGCTTCATGGCCTCTTTGAGGTTCTTTGAAATGTCGGAATCTATGGCTTGACGAACGAGGTCCGCCAATTTCTCGCGTCTTTGGGCCACAGCCAACTCCATGCCAAGGCCGTACTCTGCGTTGTCTTCAAAAAGAGAATTTGCCCAGGCCGGACCGTGGCCTTCCTCATTGACCGTATAGGGACAACTGGGCGCTGTGCCGCCGTAAATGGAGGAACAGCCGGTGGCATTGGCAATCATCATGCGGTCACCAAAGAGTTGTGTGATTACTTTGATATAGGGTGTTTCTCCACATCCGGCGCATGCCCCTGAGAACTCGAAAAGGGGCTGTCGAAACTGGCTCCCCTTTACGGAGGTGACCGGCATCATGTTGTCCAAGACGGGAAGTTGCGCAAAAAACTGATGGTTAGGGATCTGGGTGTCGGTTTGAGAGGCCAGGGGCTTCATGACCAGGGCCTTTTTCTTGGCCGGGCAAATGTCCGCGCAATTCCCGCAACCCGTGCAGTCTAACGGGCTGATTTGTATCCTGTACTTCAGGCCCTTCAGCTCTTTTCCCTTTGCATCTTGAGTCACAAAACTCTTCGGGGCCCCTTTGAGGTCCTCCTCCCTGGCCAACGCCGGCCGAATCACGGCATGGGGGCAGACAAAGGAGCACTGATTGCATTGAATACAGTTTTCCGGGATCCACTGGGGAACGTTGATGGCGACTCCCCTCTTTTCGTATTTGGTGGTCCCTGTGGGAAAGATCCCATCCGGGCTAAAGGCACTGACAGGGAGCTTATCTCCCTGCTGGGCCAGCATGGGTCTCATGACCTTTGTCACGAATTCCGGTTCATCCTGTTGCATATAGGCCTCATGGCCGGCCATGGCCCAGGCCTTTGGAACCCTAATCTTTTTCAACGCCCCGACAGCCCTGTCTACGGCGTCCACATTCATCTGCACGACCTTGTCGCCCTTCTTGCCATAGGTCTTTTTGATGGCCTCTTTGACATATTTGATGGCCTCTTCCGGCGGGATCACATTCGCGATGTGGAAGAAGGCGGCCTGCATAATCATATTGATGCGTCCGCCGAGCCCCAATTCAGCGGCGATCTTCACGGCGTCAATGTTGTAAAACGCCAATTTCTTGTGGACAATGGTCCTCTTCATGGGGTTGGGAAGTTTGGTCTCCATGTCTCCGAGGCTCCAGGGTGAATTGAGCAGAAAGGAGCCCCCCTCTTTGATGCCGTCCAGGATCTCATACTCTCTGACGAACGAAGGATTGTGACATGCAACAAAGTCCGACTGGGTCAGAAGATAGGAGGACTGAATCCTATGGGGAGAAAAACGCAGATGGGACATGGTAATGCCACCTGATTTTTTGGCGTCATAGTCAAAATAGGCCTGCGCGAACATGTCCGTATTCTCACCGATAATCTTTATGGCGTTTTTGTTGGCTCCAACCGTCCCGTCGGCACCCAGCCCCCAGAACTTGCATCGCACCGTCCCCTCGGGCGTGGTATCGATTTCTTCGGCCATATCCAGGGAGGAGTGGGATACATCGTCCACAATCCCTACGGTGAAATGCTTCTTGGGGGCAGAGGAGCGAAGGTTGTCAAAGACGGCTTTGACCATGGTCGGCGTAAAATTCTTACTACTCAGCCCGTACCGGCCGCCCACGAGCACGGGGTGTTCGCCCTCTTGCTGAAACAGTGTACAGATGTCCTGATACAGAGGTTCTCCCAGGGCCCCCGGGGATTTCAGCCTGTCGAGAACGGCAATCCGCTTGACCGTGGAGGGAAGGGCACTCAGAAAGTGTTTTTTTGAAAAGGGGTGATACAGGCGGACCTTGATGAGTCCAACCCTCTGCCCCAGGCCCTTGAGGTAGTTGACGGTCTCCTCGATGGTGTCACAGCTGGAGGCCATGGAGATGATGACCCTCTCCGCGTCAGGGTGACCCACATAATCGAAAAGGTTATAGGGCCGACCCACCAGGACGCCCACCTTTTGCATCTCCTCCTGGACGATATAGGGGATTCTGGCAAAAAAGGGACTTGCGGCCTCACGGTTTTGGAAGAAGATGTCGGGGTTTTGGGCCGTCCCTCTGAGCTGGGGGTATTCCGGGTTCATGCAACGGCTTCGGAAGTCTTCAATGGCCTCCCAGTCCACCAGCTTTGCCATGTCCTCATATTCAATGGCGTGGATTTTCTGTATTTCCATGGAGGTCCTGAATCCGTCAAAGAAGTGGATAAAGGGGAGGCTTGTACGGACACTCGAAAGATGGGCCACCAGGGCCAGGTCCATCACTTCTTGAACCGATGCTGAGGCAAGGAGCGAAAACCCGGTCTGTCTCACCGCATTTATGTCGGAGTGGTCACCAAAGATGGACAGGGCATGGGGGGCCACGGTTCGGGCTGAGACATGAAAGACAGTAGGCATGATTTCCCCCGCGATCTTATACATATTGGGAATCATGAGGAGCAGGCCTTGGGAGGCCGTGAAGGTGGTGGAGAGCGCACCGGCAGATAGGGCACCATGAACCGCGCCGGCTGCTCCTGCCTCGGATTGCATTTCCTCGACCCGCAATGTCTGGCCGAATATATTCTTTCGCCCATAGGCCGCCCATTCATCGCAGTACTCGCCCATGCTGCTTGAGGGCGTGATCGGGTAGATGGCGGCCACTTCACTCATGGCATAGGCCACGTGGGCTGCGGCCTCATTTCCTTCAATGGTCATTGTTGTTGGCATTTTTTTCCTTTCCGATTGAAATTTCACTCATGTACACGTATCTTACGTGTCAAAACCTCTAATATAAACAGCATGATGCCATAATGTCAATCAAATAAACATAAAATTCGGCCAGAGGACAAAGGCCGAGGGACTCCAACGCGGGAAGTGCCTTTTGAGGTCCACGGGACTGTCCCGGATCTTAGAACGGATTGAGGAAGGCATGAAAGATGAAAGGGAAGGAGTCCAAAAAAACCTAGGTGAAAGGGGCCTTTGGGATCAATCCACCAAGTGGAGGAATCTTTTCCAGTGTGGCCATGACCAGTATACGATAAATGCCTTTCCCTTGATGGAATCAGCAGGGACGAATCCCCAGTATCTGCTGTCCTCACTGTTATCTCGGTTATCCCCCATGACAAAATAATGACCCTCCGGCACAGTGGCCGTGCAAAACAAGCATGTTTTCCCGGGGTTGTTCCAATCCTCGAATGAATCCTCGTAATCCCCGTACGGGTCATCGAATCGTTTTCCATTAATAAAGATTTCCCTGCCCTTTATTTCTATCTTTTCTCCGGGCAAGCCAATGAGACGCTTGATGAAGTCCTTGCTTTCGTCCTTGGGAAAGATAAAAACGATGATGTCACCCCGTGAGGGATTTTTGATGGGGATCAGTGTCTTTCGCAAGAAAGGGATCTTGATTCCGTAAATGAATTTGTTGACGAAGATGTGGTCTCCGATTAAAAGGGTCGGCTCCATGGAACCTGAGGGGATCTTAAAGGCCTGGACAACGAACGTTCTAATGAACAGGGCCAACAAAACAGCGATAGCCGCA
>CAZCCX010000019.1:9448-15997 GCA_964497115.1 uncultured Desulfobacteraceae bacterium | reverse complement strand
CCGGACCAACTAGCCTGGTTCCTGCTCATGGGTGTACCGGAAGTGCCGGCTGATCATGATCCATCGGATGGAGCGGCAGCCGAGGCCATCGATCAGCGCATCCTTATTCTGAAAAAAGTCTTTGTCGAAATTAACCAAGAGCAGGATGAAGACTTTATTGACCAGGGGCTGGCTATCTATGATCAGGGAGGGAGAAAGGCGAAGGCCCTATCAAAAGAGGGGGAAGGTGGCCCGATCAAAAAAAGGGCAAAACCTGTCCCAAAACCCGTACAGCGGCAAAAATAGAGTGCTCAGGAAGGAGAGTATAGAACAAAAGGCATGAAGCGTTTAAATCATCCGCTCAATCTCCATAACCTTCTTCTCCAATCTCTTGCGGGATATGGGAAAGGCGGTCTTGAGTTCCGGGGCAAAGAGGGAGACCTTATATTCCTCTATCTGCCACCTGAATTCCTCAAGAGCGGCTCTCTTTTCTTCGGACGTATGAATAGACAACTCTTTGAACATCCTTTTCAGCCATTCGGAAAACTTTTCAACCTGTTCGGACTTTCCCTGATCCTTATTCAGATCGTATGTTCCCCTCTCGGCTCGAACAGCCATGCCCCTCATATACCTTGAGAGGTGATCAAATCGATCATCCCCGTAGATCTCGTGGAATGCGCGGGGAATGAGGGAATCCAAGTCTTTTCTGATCCATGCGATAAACATGAGGATGTCCGGGGTCTTTTTGTTTGACGTCTCAATACCATGGAGTTTTGTTCTCAAGAGATGATATTCATGTATCACCTTTCCGACCTTCTCCATAAACCCTGCAGCTTCCATATTGATGGCGGCCTCTATTTCTTCCACCCTTTCAAGAAAATCCTCTTGCCTGCGAATATTTAGATAAAAGAACCGATTGAAAAAACTCGACAGGATCTCCAGTTCATATTTCCTCTTGTCTCCGAAATAGATCAATTCCTCCACCAGATCTTTGGGAAGGGTTGTGACCCTTTTGATAAACTTGATTTCTTTCTTTAATAAAACTGTAAAGAGCAGTTTGACGCCCATCTTGTGGTTTATCAGGGCCTCTTCCATATTTGGGAATAGCCGAAGATTGACTGCCTCACCCGCCGGCTCAAGACCCGGATAGGCCGTTAGCTGGTCATGAATAGGGACGGAATCGGGAAGCGTCCCAAAGTCCCAGGAGGTAATATTCGTCCTCTCCCATATTTTCCGGGCCTTTTGCCATTCTTTCGCCCCCTCATCTTTCTGGACCGTCATTTTTCTGTCTTTTTCAAGGAGGCCGACATCCCTTCCTGACTCGATCTCTTTTCCGTCTTGATCGACGATGGAAACACGCATCTTCAAATGATCCGGGATTTCCTCCACAGGCCACTCGGATGCGGGGATATCCAGCCCGAACCTCTTATAGATGAATTCAGCAAGGGTCGTAATCAGAGACCTTTCGGATGTCTGGATCTCATCCACAATGATGTCTACCTTCTCTGGAACAGGGACCAGTTGTTTTCTGTATCGCTTTGGGAGCCCCTTGATGAGCGCCGTGATCTTTTCCCGGAAGAGCCCCGGGACAACCCACTCCAGCCGTTCCCTTGGAAAGGCCTGGGCCATGGTTGAAGGGATGGATATGGTCACCCCGTCATCTTCTTTTCCCGGAGCGAACCTATAGGAGTATTGAAACTTCTTCCCCTTTACCATGGCATGGCTTGGGAACATGGAAAATGCCTCCTCATCAGGCCTTGACATAAGGAGGTCTTCTTCCGTCATCTTGAGAGAATCGTCCCCTCCCCGCTTCTTAATGACCTTCCTTAAGGCCCTTATATCGCATACCCCTTCCAGTCTTTCAGAATAGAATGCGGCGATCTCCGGTGCGCTCACGAGAATACCCTTTCGCCTGAGCATATCCTCCTGTCGGGTGAGCTTCTTGATTACTTTTTGGTTGTGACTGAGAAATGAAAATCTCTCTCTTATCTCTCCCTCCACCAGCCCTCTCTGGACGAATATCCCATGGGATTCATGGGGGTTGATTCTTCCGTAGGAGACGGTCCTTTTGGGCACGATGATGAGACCGTAAAGGGAGACCTGCTCACTGGCCCTGACCTCTCCCCTGCTCTTTGACCAGTAAGGATCGGAATAACTGCTTTTGCAGAGATCGCCCCCCAACTCTTCCAGCCAATCAGAGTCTATCCTGGCCGCGGTCCGTGCGAAAAGCCGCGATGTCTTCACCATCTCGGCAGCCACGATCCAGGGGCAGCCCTTGTTAAAGAGCACCGACCCGGGAAAAAGCATGACCTCTCTCCCCCTGGCCGCCTGAAAAATATTCTTGTCCTTTTTCTGGGCAATGTTATAGAGATACCCGCTCAGAACAGCCCGATGAATGGCATCATAGCGAGAGTCAGGCTTTTCCTTTTTGATCTTTTTGTCTCTTCTACGATCCTGATCCTTGAGTATCATTCGAATCTGATCAAGGATATCCTTCCACTCCCTCATGCGAACAAAGGACAAGAAATTCTCCCTTGCGAACTTTCGCATCTTATTCTGGGTCTTGAGTTCATCCCAGGCCTGATTGAACCGGTTCCAGATATTGAGCAGGGTGACAAAGTCGGAATCCTTATCCTTGAAAGGAGCGTGCCTTTGATCGGCAAGAGCCGCCTTTTCAAGGGGCCTCTCCCTGGGGTCTTGTATGGAAAGGGCGGAGGCGATGATGGAGACTTCCTCGATACACCCCTCTTTGCGCGCCTCCAGCATCATTCTGGAGACGCGTGGGTCCATGGGCATTTGGGCCATCTCCCTTCCCTGTGCCGTCAGGTCAAAACCCTTGCCCTTTGTGGTGACAGCTCCCAATTCCTTAAGGAGCCTGAAACCGTCCTTTACACCATTTGCATCCGGCCGGTCCACAAACGGGAAGGCTGAGATATCCCCTAGTTTGAGGGACAGCATTCTCAGGATGACCTCTGCAAGGTTTGATCTCAATACCTCGGGAGAGGTGTATTCGGATCTTGATTCATAATCCTGTTCCGAATATAGGCGAATGCAGATTCCGTTTTCTACCCTGCCGCATCTCCCCTTCCTCTGATCGGCGCTGCTCCTGGAAATCGTTGACACCAAAAGACTGGTGGTCCTGGTCCTTGGAAGATATTTCGGGATACGGGCAAGGCCCGTGTCGATCACGTACCGGATCCCTGGAATGGTGATGGAGGTCTCTGCCACATTGGTTGCCACAACGATCTTTTGGCCCGCGATCGATGAAAATACTTTGTGCTGTTGCGGTGCGGTTAGACGTGCGAAAAGAGGAAGGATGGTGGTTCCCGGATAACCTTCAGAGCCAAGGATTTCACAAGTGTCCCTGATGTCCTGCTCCGTGGGCATAAAGATCAGCATATCCCCGTGACTCTTCTTTTTCTTGAGATCCCTTACCGCTCTGACGGCCATGTCCACGTATGTAATCTCGCCGTTGTCCTTTACATCCGACGGGGAGGGCATATACCTGACCTCAACAGGATAGAGTCGGCCTTCAACATGAATCACGGGGGCGTCATCAAATGCCGCGGAGAATTTCTTGGTGTCGATTGTCGCTGATGTGATGATGAGCTTAAGCTCTTTTCGCTTGTTAAGAAGACCTTTCAGGATTCCAAGAAGGAAATCGATATTCAGGTTCCGCTCGTGGGCTTCATCAACAATGATGGTGTCGTATTCATTGAGATAAGGATCATGCTGGGTCTCTGCGAGGAGCATGCCGTCGGTCATGATCTTGATATAACCTTTTGGATCGGTCCTGTCTTTAAAGCGGATCTTATACCCGACGGACTTTCCGATCTCCTGTCCAAGCTCTTCAGCGATTCTCTGGGTCACGGTCATGGCGGCGATCCTTCGGGGTTGAGTGCATCCGATCTTGCCGAAGATGCCGCGGCCGGCAGCCAGACACATTTTGGGTATCTGAGTGCTCTTCCCCGAACCGGTTTCCCCGGATATGATAACGACCTGATGTGCCCTGATGGCTTTTATGATATGGGTACGCTTATCAAAGATGGGAAGATGTACGGGATATGACACCTTGGGTCGGGACTTGAGTCTCTCCTCCCTTTTATCCGTTGACCTTTGAACCTGTTTTTCAAGGGAAGCAATCTTGCGCTGAAGGTCTTTTTGAGAAGTCTCCTCCTCCTTTTTGCCGACGAGAGAATCAAGTCTTTTTGACAGCTTATACCTGTCCAGGAGCATGGTCTTTTTGAGCTGCGACCTGATATGTCTTATCTTTTCATTGAAAGACAAAATGACGACCTGTTTGATCCAACTATTCTTTAAGACGGCATCCAGATTCTAAATCTTTTGTCCGAGAGGATATACACATATAGACAGGAAATGGCCACTATTTTCATTAAATCCATCTGGATTGCCTTGAAAACTCATTTCGTTGCTATATCTTGTTTAAAATCCCATATTCTTTTGGTCTGGTTCATCTAATAGACTTAGATAAACCTTTTTGAAAGGAAAATATGAAAAAAGAAACCATTGAATTAAAATATGTCCCTGAGATGGAGGATGCCCTTTTTATCGCATGTTTTGAAGGATGGGGTAATGCCCTTGAGGTCTCCAAAGGGATGGCGGATTTCTTGATAAAGGAATTGGACGCCGAGCTTTTCGCAAAGATTAACCCGGACCGTTTTTCCCTTCATAAGGAGAGACGTCCACTGGTTACGGTTGAAGAGGGGATACTGACCGGGCTCCATTCTCCCGGGTGTGAACTCTATGCTGTAACAAAGGACCGCGTGGGAAGAGACATAGTCATCCTGAGGGGCGCTGAACCGGATATGGAATGGTTCCTTTTCACAGAGACTATTCTCGGATTATGCCGGGAAATCAAGGCCGCGATAGTGGTCAGTTGTGCCGGGCTATTGGATAATATTCTTCATACGGACAAAATCATATCGGTTGTAGCCTCCAATGAAGATCTTCTTCTCTCATTGCGCGACCAGGGTGCATCGGTTATTAATTATCAGGGACCCAGCAGTATTCACTCGACTCTACATTCTGAGGCCAAAAAGGCTGGTTTTGATTGTGTCGGGATGTACTGTCACTGTCCCTATTATCTTCAAGGGGTGACTCACTTTGGGCTTTTGGCTTATATGGGAGATTTTCTTTCCAACTGGGCCGGGTTTGAGCTTGATACGGCCGAACTGTCTGCTGCCTGGAAAGGGGTCAATAAACAGATTCAAGAGGCTATCAACAATAATTCTGATCTCAAAGACACCATTGCCGAAATGAAAAAGACCAGAGGCCAGGAGAGGGTTGATTCCGACAAGAAGTCCGAAAAAGTCATCAAACTCGAAGACTATTTTAGGATTTAGATATTGGGAATGATCAGGATGTGAAAAGATCCAAGGCAGGACCGCTTATGTCCGGATCGTCATAATTCCGAAATTCCCCACTCATCTCCCGAGGTGCCCGCAAGGCCGGCCAGGCAATGGATCGGGCCGGAACCTCGGGCGGTTCCAGCATCCCCCGGGAGTGAAGATCCAGATAAAAGGCCCCTGTTTCCTTGGGCATCACCTTGATCCCTTCCTCTCTTATATAGGCCTGCATGTCCGTATCCACCATACCCGGTCTGACGGCAACCGTTGTTATGTCGGGTTCTTCAGCGGCATCCAGCATCAAGCATCTAGTATCCAGGAAACTGGCCAAAACATGGGATTTATGCTATTCCAGAGTCAAAACATTTATAAACAGAGAAAGACCTTCCCTTGAGAGTATTATACACTTCCGACATCCATGCAAGTCATACCCACTTCTTTTCCATGCTTTCGGTCGCTGAAAAGGAAGAGGTGGACTGTGTCATCATTGGCGGAGATGTGGTTCCCCACTATCTTCCTGAAAGAGCCCGATACGGACAAATAGAGGCACAGGCCTTGTATCTTGAAAACACCTTCATTCCCGAACTTACTGACTTCAGAGACAGAACAGATGCCAAGATATACCTCGATCTCGGCAATGACGATCTCATCTCCGGCCGTAAGGTGTTAGAAAAGTGCGATGGAGAATTGTTCCACCTGATCCATTTCACGAAACAGCCGCTTACAGATAAAGTAGATATTGTGGGCTACATGATTGTGCCGCCAACCCCCTTTACGATAAAGGACTTGGAAAAATCGGATTCGACGGAAAGCCCTTACGTACAGGGCAACCGCATTTCGGTCCAAGGGTATATCTCGGCGAACGGTGTTTTAGAAGAGACTGTTCTCGATCTGTCAACGGAAGATACCATTGAAAGCGATTTGCATAAATTATCAAAAGGCATAGACCGGCCTTTCATATTTGTTTCGCATTCACCCCCATTCAACACGCCCCTGGATGTGATATATAACGGAAATCATGTGGGAAGCATGAGTGTCAGGAAATTCATTGAAAAATGGTCTGAAAAAGGGTTACTTATTGCCGCATTTCATGGGCATGATAACAGCAGCAAAAATGCGGATGATGTCTGTATTCTATCATTCCGTGGTGCTGGTAATGCATTTCGCAACCATGATACCTGTGATGGGGCATACTCCTGTGACC
>CAZCCX010000019.1:0-9438 GCA_964497115.1 uncultured Desulfobacteraceae bacterium | reverse complement strand
CGATAGATCCGGCTCCATTCAGACAACAATTGGAAATATTCTGTGTTTTAATCCGGGACAAGGCAATGGAAAGGGAGCGAAATTCCGGTATCTTATTTTTGAGTTGTCTGGAACCCGTATATTCCCGGACCTAACTCTCTGAGGACCAGGTTTCTTGAATCAAATGAAAAAATGAAGAGGTTCACTTTTATGTCAACACCATCATTCATGTCTGCCAATCCACCCCATATAGCCCAAAAGATACGCGAATTAGGGAACAGTTATTCTCCTGAAGTTCTCCAGGAGACCGTAAGAATCTACCTTCCCCTGTTGGCCAAAGCCCCAAGAAACAGCGCGAAAGTTACCAGAAATGAGGCATACGGGCCTGATGAGCGCCATAGACTCGATGTGTATATGCCTAAGAACAAACCGGACACGCCCGTGCCCATTCTGGTATTCGTTCATGGCGGAGGGTTTACCTCCGGTCACAAGAAAGAGTACAGCAGCATCGGATATTATTTTGCCCGTCACGGGATTCTAACTGTCATTCCCAACTACCGTCTTGCTCCGGAGCACAAATGGCCGGCCGGACCGGAGGATATCGCGAGTATTCTTAGATGGATAGGTCTGAATGGAAGAAGATTTGGAGGAGATACGGATCGGATCTTCCTCATGGGCCACTCTGCAGGGGCAGCCCATGTCTCAGGTTATGTGTTCTTCGAAGATTTTCAGATAGGGGAGGGTGACGGCGTCATCGGCGCCATCCTCATGTCCGGGCCCACCTATGACACGACCCTATTGAGTGAAGCCGATATGGCCTATTACGGCGAAGACAAGCCGAGGCATTCGTCCATGTCGGTCATCCATCGTATGGACGGGTGCAAAATCCCTCTTTTTGTCGTTTTTGCGGAATTCGACACTCCTTTGGTCCAGGACCAGAACCATACACTCATCAATGCCCTTTTTGAACGGGATAGAGTCTTGCCCATTGTCAAGGGGCTAATGGGGCACAATCACTTTTCCGGGATCATGCATATCAATACGAAAGACGAATCCGTTGGTCCCGATATTCTGGAGTTCATCAAGATCTTATCTTCCTCTGAACCCTGAAAGCACCCAATAGACGCCCCAGGCCAAGCCGACAGGGCAAACCCCCACGGAGAGATAGATGAGCCAATTGCTGTGCCAGGGCTTCAAATAGAGAGCAAGGAGCGCCGGCCACAGGACAGATACAGTAATGGCCAACCGGTGCCACCCTGTCAGCCTCATGCCTTGATCCGTCTGATGAATGTCGTTTTCTTGCGGTCTGCGAAGTATCCTGGGAAGCATAACAATGCCCAAAATAATCGCGACAAGAAGGAGTATTTCCGTTACACCGGACATAGTTGCCTCAAAACAGCGAAAACTAGAGCCAAAGAGGTCTGCTCTGATTCACCCTCGAAAGGGAACAGTGTATAGGCCCCTTTTTCAGGAGTATTGGAGTGCTGGAATGTTGGAGTCTTGAGAAAACATTGCTTTCAGACTCCAGGAGAGTAGGAAACCTGAGGCTTTTTGTCAATAGAGATGCTTCTGTCCCTGATCGACCAGGTCTCCCCAGAATCCACTATCATCAGAACCTAGTGTTATGTCTCAAAAGTAACTTGTATTACTCTGGCCAGATTATATCGTGCGTGATTGGGGGCATGGGGGTCTATTTTCAGTTTCACCACCATCACTCCAGAGGTCGTGGAACGGCACCAAATTTATGCAAATTATGAAGCAGCCCCACAGAGCCATGTGACCACAGCGACGGGCATTCTTTGTGCCTGTCCGTCGAACGTTGTCCTCTTTGGGGGCGGTTACAGGCTTGGACGGCTTTGGGTGGCGAAAATGAAAATAGACCCCCACGCCCCCTTCTAAAGATCTGTCGTAGAGGATCTTTTTAAGCAAGTTATTTCTGAGACACAACACTAGACGGAAATCTGATGGTGGATTTTGGTTCTGCTAGAGATAATTGACACTCGTTCACAAATCACCTATACTCCGCCACGGAAAACCTGCCAGTCTGTTTTGCCCTTTTATCCCCCCTGTTGATATCTCGGCAATTTAATTGGATCAGGAAAGGGTATGAGTAAAGAGAAATCCCCGTACATATTAGTGAAAAATGAAGGCCATCTTAACCGGATCGCCACCGAACTCAAAAAAGAGAGGGAAATCGGTGTAGATCTTGAAGCTGATTCCATGTTCCACTACCAGGAAAAAGTCTGTCTCATCCAAATCTCCACCCCAAAACGGAACATTATAGTCGATCCTTTAGCCTTGGATGGCCTTTCCCCCTTAGCTTCGGTCTTCTCGAATCCCAAAATCCGAAAGGTGTTCCACGGAGCGGATTATGATATGCGATCCCTTTACAGGGATTTTGAAATTGAAGTCTACGCCCTCTTCGACACCCACATAGCGGCAAAGGCCCTTGGAATCCCAAAAACAGGACTTGCAGCCCTCCTGAAAAAGAGACTGGGAATCACTGTGGACAAGAAATACCAAAAAAGGGACTGGTCAAAGCGACCCTTATCCCCCGGTATGCTTGCCTATGCGGTCCAGGACACCTGTCACCTCCTCCCTTTGAGCAAAATACTTGAGGGTGAACTGCGGGAAAAAGGCCGTCTTTGGTCGGTTGAGCGGGAGTGTGAACGCCAAGCCCAGGTCCGCCCTGCGTCTCCTGACACAAATCCCCTCTTCATGAAATTCAAGGGAGCCAGGAAGCTTGGTCCCAGGGGCCTGGCCGTGCTGGACTCGATTTTGAGGCTAAGGGATGACGCGGCCAGACGCAAAGATCGGCCTCCGTTCAAAATCCTTGGGAATGAACAGATTATGGAAATCGCCAAGAGGAAGCCCTCAACCAAAGAAGACCTTGGGCAGATACAGGGGGTAAGCGCCAGGCAAGTAGGAATTTTGGGCCCTTCCATCCTAAAAAAGGTGGAAGAATCTCTGACACTTCCGGAAGATCAGATCCCGGTATTCCCCAAAAAGACCAGGCGGAGGAGCAGAGCAAAAGGATCAGCATTATAAACGCTCTATTCGTCTTGCCTGAAAGAACTGGACGAACATTTCCCCCTTCCTTTTCGCCAAAGATAGTGATACGGTCCCACAACTGATCTTTTTCCGATTTCTTACGGGAAAGACAACTTAAGTGTCTGATACCATTCTTGAGGAGAAAAGCACATGAACAAGAAACTTTGGCTCATAGGATTAGGGCTCATTGTCCTTCTGTTTCTCTGGTCAGGAATCTCCATCTATCCAGATTGGCTGTGGTTCGAGAATCTGGGCTTTTCACCCGTATTCTTGACCATGATTTTCAGTAAATTTGGGTTCGGTTTCTTGGTCTGGCTGCTCTTGATCTTTATCGTCTGCCTCAACCTCTATATAGCCAAACGCCTGAATCCCGACAGCGGAAAAGGCGTCGCCATTAAGGCTGCGGACGATTATGCCGCCCAACTGGGCCTTTCAAACAGGGCTCTCAACACCCTTCTCATTGCTGTTATTCTGATTCTCAGCCTTTATATTGCGGCAAAAAGCGCCCTCCGGTGGGATATGGTCTTGCGCTATTTCCATCAACAACCTTTTGGCAGTACGGATCCGATCTTTGGCAGGGACATCGGATTTTATGTCTTCTCTCTTCCCCTACACATCTTTATTCAAAAGGGGCTGTCCATTCTTTTTGTTTTGGCCGGTCTTATCACCATAGCCTGGTATCTGAAAAACGGGGCGCTCCAGATAGAGGGGGATTTCAGCCAATTAGAAACGGGCCAGACCTCTTTCCCCAAGATTAACATCTCTCCGAAAGCCCTGAAACACCTTGTCTTCCTGGCAGGAATTATCGTTTTGATCTCGGCCTGGGGGTACCACCTGAAAATATACAGGCTTCTATATTCCCTACAGGGGCCTGCCTTTGGCGCCAGCTATACTGATGTCCACATCAAGGTCCTGGCCTACAGACTTTTGATCATTGTCTCGCTGGGCTTTGCCGTGGTCCTTTTTCTAACCGCCTTTAAATTCAAGAAGAAATTGCTCTGGATAAGCGGCGGGATCTGGATAGGGGCCATGTTGGTGTTTGCCATCGGGCTCCCCGTCCTGGTACAGAAGCTTGTGGTCAAACCCAATGAACTGGCCAAAGAATCACCCTACATTGCCTACAATATTGATGCGACCCGTAAGGCCTACAACCTGGATAGAATCAAAATAGTCCCTTTTGAAGTCAGTGACACACTGAGTGCCGAGTATATCGAGAAGAACGACGTCACGATTCAGAATATCAGGATCTGGGATGAGCGTCCTTTGCTTCAAACCTACAGGCAGATTCAAAGCATACGGCTCTATTACGACTTTAACAACGTAGACGTAGATCGTTATGTTATTGATAACCAATACCGGCAGCTGATGTTGGCGGCCAGGGAACTGGATGTCGATCAACTCCCTGCCCAGGCAAACACCTGGGTCAACAGACACCTTATCTACACCCATGGCTACGGATTGGCCGCAAGTCCGGTCAATGAAGTCACCAGTGAGGGCCTTCCCAACCTTTTCGTCAAAGACCTGCCGCCTTCCTTTGAACCGGATCTGGAGGTAGAGCAGCCCGAGGTCTATTATGGAGAAAGAACGTCTGAATATGTCCTTGTAAAGACCAAGGCCAAGGAGTTTGACTACCCCAAGGGGGACACGAATGTCGAGGCCGTGTATGAGGGAGCGGGTGGTGTCCCGATCACATCCTTTTTCAGAAGGTTCTTGTATGCCATCGAGTTCTGGGACCCGCAGATCCTGTTCACCACCTATCTAAAACCTGAGAGCCGAATCATGTATAAGCGCCGGATCGCACGGCGGACCCACTTGATCGCCCCGTTTCTCGACTATGATAGTGACCCGTATCTGGTGGTCACCGAAGGAAAGCTCTATTGGATTCAAGACGCCTATACGACCTCGGATATGTATCCCTATTCTCTCCGGTCATACGGCCGCTTTGGAAACAAGGCGGTCAACTATATCCGTAACTCCGTCAAGGTCACCATCGACGCCTACAATGGGAACGTCTGTTTCTATATGATAGATGAAGAAGATCCCATCATTCAGACCTATTTGAGCATATTCCCTGATCTGTTTAAGCCCTTCAGTGAAATATCCGCTGATCTGAAAGAGCACATCCGCTACCCCAAAGACCTCTTTAAAATCCAGGTGGGGACATACACGAAATATCACATGGAGGATATCCAGGTCTTTTACAACCAGGAAGACCTCTGGCAGGCCCCTGACGAGTTGTACGGGGATAGCCGACAGGGAATGGAACCCTACTATATCATCGTCAAGCTGCCTGAAGAGGAGAAGGAAGAGTTTCTCCTGATGCTCCCGTTCACCCCCTCCAGGAAAGACAATATGATCGGCTGGCTGGCGGCCAGGAGTGACCTGCCTCACTACGGAAATCTGTTGGTCTACAAACTACCCAAGGAAAAACTGGTCTATGGCCCCATGCAGATCGAGGCCAGGGTGGATCAGCAAACGGAAATATCCCGGGAGTTGAGCCTGTGGGGCCAAAGAGGTTCCAGGGTCATCCGGGGTAATCTCTTGGCCATTCCCCTGGGGGACACATTCATCTATGTAGAGCCGGTTTATCTGGAGGCAAAACAGGAAGAGAGCGAATTGCCCTCTACAACAACACCCCAAACCAGGGGGCTTACGAGATCCTCCGGGCAAAGGACAGGGGCATCTGCACAGCAGGACAGATCTAAGGCCGCGTCCCTGCCGGAACTGAAAAGAGTGATCGTCGCCTTTGGCAATCGCCTGGTCATGGAAGAGAATCTTGACAAGGCTCTAAGCAGTATCTTGGGTGAGCAGATATTTTCCGAGCAACCGGATTCGCCTTCCCCGATTGTCACTTCGGCCGGGGACACTTCTATTGTCGGAGTGCGGGCTCTGCAACATTACAACATGGCCAAAGAGCACCTGCAAAATGGAAACTGGGCCGGATATGGGGAGGAACTGGAAAAGCTTGAAGGCCTTCTCAAAGAAATGGCTGTGGAAACGCCTCTCCTCGACTCCGATGGAGGAAAGGAACAGGAATAATCATAAAATAGGGGAGGACGGTCATGGTTTCTAAGAAAAAAGATAAGAAGAAAGAATGGGATCATTCGACGCGAAGAGGATTTGTCAAGACCATAGCAACTGGCGGGGCGGTTGTGGCCGTTGCGAGTTCACTTTTTGATTGGACGGCTCACGCCCTTCCGGCCCCACAGAACGTCTCGACCGATACTTCTGACGGGAAAACAAAATACGGGAAATGTCTGGTTGAATTGCCCATCCATAAAATGGGCGACATGTCTATGTTTTCAGCCGGAGCCGATATCCTCAACGGTTTTCCATGTAATATCATCTATGCCTTTGGCTTGAAAGCCGGGCCGCTCGGTATGTCTACGGAGCCTCATGTCCACGATCATGACGAAGTCGTCTATTTCATAGGATCGGATCCTAAAGACATCGGCGACTTGGGTGCGGAGGTTAATTTTATGATCGGTCCAAAGGGACAGGAGGAAGACCACATCTTTTCTGTCCCCACTGCCGTTGTCATACCCAAAGGCGTATGGCACTGCCCGATGGTTACCTTAAAATTTGAAAAACCATTCCTGTGCATGGCTGTTTCATTAACGACGAAGTATGAATTCCATTATGCAGGAGAGGAATAAGCGGAATCATCCCGGCGGTCGAGGTTCATAGAGGTAATACGGGATAATATGTATTAGTCAGCAAACAAAATCTATTCTGGAGGTAAGCACATGAATACGCCAATGCATCGATTTAAGTACACGAAACTCACAAAAGAACAGATTGATAAAAAGCTTAAGGATATCAAGGATGGTCCGGTATGCGCATCCGAGTATTCGGACGTTCTTGCCGGAAAGTCGCTCAAAATCGTGACCGACGATGGTCCCGCTTTGGAGTACAAATTTGATAAAAAGAAAAATATACTTACCCTGACTGAAAACGACGGAGATCCCATTAAATCCGGATATGGGGCACTCACACTGAAACAGATGGTTTTCTTTTCGCACATGATCCCCAAAACTCAGAAGGGTTATAACGTCTTTGTCGATCTCGATACGAATCTTGTCACGGTATTTGAAGTATGGTTATCCAGCGGCAAAAAAGAAATGACTATGAGCCAAAAAGAAATAGTAATAGACGATAGAGAAGTCCAGCGCCAGATATATTACGGCTATGTCGAGATTGCGGGCCAGGAAGCTCCGAAAGAGCGCCATCACTCTACAAACAGGCTCGAAGGCACTGGCATGTACTGGAAACAGGACACGGGTATCGAGACCCTGGATTTATATCCTTCGGTCTTCTCCTCGAACTTTGTCGAACTGACCCGGCACGTCGACGACCTCAGCTACTGCAGCCCGTCGGACTACATAATGGTAGATGACAACATGTTCATCTATGACAGGACCGAATGCGAATTCTCCGGCATCATGACCCTGTATGCCCTCGACCTGTTCACAGAAACCCAGGCGGGTATGCGCCTCGGCTTAAATGAAAAGGACGAGCTGGAATACTACATGTTCCGAGGAACGGGCAAGGTCGTCGGCCATCTGACCTCACTGGCGCCATTTGACGAACACGGCGAATCCATCAGCCTCGGCGCCGCTCCCAAAGCCAAGCCTGGCCAGGAGCCGGCACCGCCTCCAAAAGGCCAGAGATACGCTTATCGCCCGGAGAGAGATTTTATTAACATGACAGAGGAAGAGGTCCACCAGGCTGCAGAAAAAAGTACCACGACTTTCAGCAGTGTGCCCGAGGGCCCCCAGGCGGAAGCGGGTATGATGGGGGGTAACATTCTGCCCTTCAGCGACCTGCTGGTCGGCAAAGAGTTCACTCTCCGCTATGACCACGAAGGGCCTGTCTGGGAATACAAGGTCCTCGACCTGTATAACCTGCAGTGGCGGGAAGAGGGCGAAACTCAATGGCAGAAAGAGACCTACCGGACTTTTGAAGCCGATGAAAACCTGGTGTTTTTCGCCCACATCCACAGCGGAAGCAGGCCCCGCACGGCCAGGAGAATCGCCCTGGACCTTACCAACGGTCTCACCACACTTATTCTCTCAAAGATGGGAACGAAGTATTACGGGAACGAGGTTTCCTACCGGGCCATCTTCGGTGCAGCTGAAATGGAAGGAGTGCCGTCTCCGCAGTACGTACGTCATGAGTTCACGGATGAACTGGTCGGCCGCGGATTCACACGATCCTATTCGGATCAGATGACATCCATGCACCTGTACACCACACCCCATTCCTCCTCGTGGACGATCTATATGGGCGACCAGACCCTCGGCGCACAGTGGTGCGCTCCGGCCATTTACGTAAAACTCCGCGACGGCGTATATATTTTCGATCTGGTGGAGGAAGGCTGCAACGGCGCCGAGACCTGTATCATAGAAAATGAAAAAACGAAGCGCGCCTGCGGCTTCGGCTATTCCGGCGGCGCGAGAGGTGTAGGCCTCAACACTATCGGGGCTATTGCGCGCGACATCGGAGGGTACGATATAAAACATTTCTTCGGACCGAAGGCGAAAGTGAAAGGAGTTTAAGATGACCATCTTAAAACCGATATCAGAATTCAAAAGCAGCCTGATGCAGCCGAACGCGGGGCGTCGATCATTCATCTGGAAGGCAGGCGCCGCTTTTTCCGCGCTATTCGCTACCACAATCATGGGCACTTCAAAATCCAGGGCCGATGAAACCGGGACCTTGAATGAGCAAGTCAATCAGCTTTCCAATCAGCTGGGAATCCATGAAGACACGAATGCGATCCGCTCGCTGCACCAAACCTATGAATCCCATCTCGACAGGGGCATGTATGAAAAGGTCGTCAACCTGTTTGCCGACGACGGAGAGGTCGTGTTCAACGGCGGCATTTATACAGGCAAAGAAAAAGGGATTCGTCGCCTGTATTGCGATCAATTCAGATCGGGTTTCACCGGAAGGAAGATTGAGCCGGCGCCCGGATTCCAGCCAGATCCTGCACAACATCAGGATATTGTGGAAGTGACTCTCGATCGAAAATCCGCTACCGGTCAATTCCCCTACTCCATCCAGGTCGGCACCCCCATGGCGTCCAATTCTTCACTGGTAGAAATGGCACGGCTGCAGGGCGAAGGGATTAAAAAATGGTGGGAAGGCGGAATCCATGAAGTGTCCTATGTGAAGGAAGGCGACAGCTGGAAAATCAAGCGTCTTGAGTATCGGGTGATAGTGAAGGCCAACTACGCTCCCGGACGGTCCTATGCCAAGCCGATCGACGTCCCGGCCTTTGCAGAGACCTACCCCGCGGATCCGACCGGCCCTGACAAACTCGTTTGATTGGGTGATCCAGTATCCCAGTCAGACATTTCAAGCAAATTGCAGCCCTGAAAAAGGCTCTAAGGCCTGTTTTCAGGG
>CAZCCX010000018.1:0-16102 GCA_964497115.1 uncultured Desulfobacteraceae bacterium | reverse complement strand
ACGCATTACATTCTCAAAGTAACGGACGATATTCGAGGAAGGGTATGGAAACCCATGAGGAAAGCATTCGAAAGATAGAAAAGAGGACGTGGCAACTGATTCTGCTTGCTGTTGTCGTCATTCTCTACTTGACGCTGTCGCTCCTCGCTATGCAGTTTCTCAATTCTCTGGGAGAATCCAATAGCATTCTTTTTTCTAAAGATGCCTATAAGCTCTCCGTGTTCCTCTCTGTGCTGATTCTGCTCTTCTGCGCCTACATGATCGTCCAACAGAGGAAGGTCCAGACGCTTTCCAGAACATTAATGAAGGTAGAGGAGACGGCAAAAAACTTGGACCGAGAAGTAATGACCCTCAGTGCCCTCTTGGAGGTCAGCTCCTGCATCAATTCCCAAAAGAAATTGTCTGACATCCTGAAGATTGTCACGAGGGAGATGTTACGATGCTTTAACGCTAACCATTCTTCCATCATGCTCGTCGATGACCAAAAGAGAATACTCCGGACTAAAGCCTCCCATGGAAAGGGTGTTGAGTTTACAAAAGACGCTCAACTTCCTATCGGAGAAGGGATCGCCGGGTGGGTGGTGAAAAACGGCAAGCCCCTTCTACTCAACGGAGAAGTGGATCCGATCGGCTTTCCCGGTATGGAAAAGAAGGTGCGGAATATCACCTCAGCCATGTGTTTGCCGCTAAAGATAGGCGAAAAATGCATTGGCGTGATGAACGTGAATCTCACGGGAAGGGAGAAGACCTTCTCTGAGAACGACCTGAAATTGACCACTGTTTTCGCCAATAATGTTGCAGTGGCAATTCATAATGCGATTCTGATGGGAGAAAAGTATCAGCGCATCCGATTTCAGACAATGCTTGAGCAACTCCACTCACCCCAAGTCGCCAAGGAACTGGTGAATAGGATAGAGGACTGGAACCAACCGAACAGAATAAGAAAACAGGTCGAAATGACGGTACTGTTTGCGGACATTCGGGGATTCAGTCAGATGATGAACCATGTGGCACTTGAAGCCATTATCGATTTCCTTGACGAATTCTACAGCACCATGACCCGGATTGTCTTTAAGTCCGGAGGGAGTATTAACAAGTTCATTGGGGACGAAGTAATGGCCTTTTTCGGCGCCCCGATTGCATTGGAAAATGCAACAGAAAACGGAGTGGAAGCTGGGCTTGACATGGTGACATCATTTACGGGGTTAAAGGAGAAGTTCTCTGAGATTTCACCTCACTTTGGAAACTTGGGTATTGGGATCGGTATTGATACGGGCACAGTGTTTGTGGGTAACGTGGGTTCGAAAAAACGCTACGACTATACGGTTATCGGGAACGCGGTCAATGTTGCCAGAAGGCTGTGTTCACATGCAGCACCGAATGAAGTCCTCGCTGTGACAGAAACGGTGGCGAGATTGAAGGGGGATTATGTATCGCAGTTTATCGAAAAGAAATCGTTCAAAGGCATGCCAGACAGTATTGACATCTACCGATTGCAGGGCGATCAAATCCATCGGTCATGGATGAATATACGCGGAGAATCGGGGATCTCCGGAGAAAAAGGTTTGGAAAAGGAAGTGATCTGAAGAAAGGGCTCTCCCACTCGAAAATGTGCTGGAAGCCTAACTTAGGGAAACTCTACTCAAGCCCCTTTGATTTATAGATAGAGCCATTAAAGATTCCTCTCAGACAGGAATCATTACTGCCTCACAGGAAGATTACTGCTAAACGGGAGACATTGCTACAGTCTATGGGGGATGCTGGTTTTCAATAACCAATTGAATTTAAACAGAAAAAATCCGGTGGTACAGTATGGCACGCTTCTTTCATTGTCCATGGATAAACAGAAATCAGATCTGATTCAGAGAAACAGGTGAGAGGGAAGGCCAGTCGCTCGTTGCGCAAAATAGATCATGAAAGCAATTAGAACTTTGGCCAGAGACGTTTCCGATGATTTCAATAATCTGAAACTGGAAACATGGTTTTGATCTTTATATAGTCAACAGTCGCTTTACAGGAGGATGAGATATGGCAAGCGTACTTGTCATAGACGATGAAGTCCAGATTCGCAAAATGCTCCGGAGGGTTTTGGAAACGGAGGGATACAAGGTTATGGATGCCGCTGACGGTTCAAAAGGGATCAGCCTTTACCGAGAGCATCCCACAGACCTTGTTCTCACAGATATACTCATGCCTAACAAGGAAGGCCTGGAGACGATCGCGGCGCTTAAGCGAGATTTTCCGGAAGTGAGGATCTTTGCCATGTCCGGAGGTGGCATACTTGATTCAGACTATTGTTTGAGCATGGCCAAAGGTCTTGGCGCCGCACGTGTATACATCAAGCCTTTTGAAATACAGGGGCTTCTGAAGGACATCGGGGAACTTCTGGATAACGGATAAAGGTCCGTCCCCGTGTGTGAGTATGGCGTTCGATAAAGCGATTCTTCAAGGTTAGTACTTTCAGCCAAGAGCGAGGCATGAATATGAAAAGAGCTATTCTGTGAAGATGAGGAATTCATGAACAAGAAAGGAGGGAATCACGGTGGCTAGAATACTCGTCGTTGATGATGAAGATAATGTTCGAAAAGTACTAAAACGATTCCTGTCAAGTATAGGTCATGATGCTATCATGGCAAGCAATGGAGAAGAAGCACTGGAAAAAATTCAGGAAGAGCCAGCGATTGTTCTGCTTGATTATCTGATGCCTGAGGTGAATGGTGTTGAGGTTTTGGAGAAGATCAAAGAGATCTCACCATCGACAGATGTGATCATGGTGACTGGGGTTGGGGGACACGAAGTTGGCATGGAATCCTTCAAGCAGGGGGCGTTTGAATTTGTGACCAAACCGATCGATCTAGCTCGTCTGAAATTCCTTATAGATTTTCGACTTGGACAGTTGGGGCTGGCTTGAACGCTTTGGTTTTACTCGCTGACTCATTAATTGTGGTTCTTCCGGTTAATGAGTACCAGAAGAAAGGCACACTTCCATAAATAATGCGCGTCTGTGAGTTGACAGACCTTCAATTAGTTGTTTAAAATCAATAGGTTCTAAAGAATTCTAAAAGCCGTCATGCCGGACTTGATCCGGCATCCAGGTTCATTTTCCATAAAATCTGGATTCCGATTCTCGCCGGAATGACGAAATGCACGAATTATAGCTTCTACACCTTCATTGGGATTGTTGCATTTCTCAATTTTAGGGGACTCATTAACCGGAAGATCATTAATTGTAGGTCATTTATAGGAATGTATTTGCTGCACTTCTTCTGATGAGTTGTCTGGTTGGGGTCTTCCTGGGCCGCTTCGTCTATTTCCAAAGCACTATGAAGCCACTGTATAAGTCCTTTAAATGTAGTGGTTACGATCCGGTCTAACAGCCATGCGTTTTAAGGCGGTGTACGGTTGTGCCGCAAGTGCCAGACGGTCGATACTCTATATACCCAACATTCTCTTTCTTGCCAGGGGCAGGTTTTCCATAACGGTTTTCATGGGTGTTCTCCCCTGACATCTTTTTCCTTGGTGTGTCCTTCGGCTGTTGTATTTCACCAGCCATTCGTCGAGGTTCCTCTGGAACTCATCCAAGTTCAGGTAGGTCTTCTTTCTGAAAGCGGTTTTTTGAATTCATCCAAAATTGTCTTATGGAATCGCTCGCAGATCCTGTTAGTCTGAAAACTTTTGGCCTCTATTCTGGTGCGGTCAAAATCGTTGAGGGCTAGGGAAGCTGGAAGCCGATTTTGAAAGGTATGAAGATCATGCCGTAGTCATACACAACGAACGCCGGCTGCAGAAACAAACACCCCTCTTTGCCTCGGCTCATCGTTCAGCCGCTATAGACCATACGCTGGTTCTTCATAGGCCATCTCGACGACGGCCTATTGAACTTCCTCTGAGACTCGGTTCCTGATGTTTGGGCTGCATCGGCGTTTCTCAGAAAGGATAGCCTTGGCTGCCAATTTCCAACCAATAATTGTCAGATTTGATCGTAGCTATTTCAGATGATGAAATGGACTTCTTTTTCAGATCAAGCTTAACCCAACAAAATGTCTTGAAAAACAGTCCTGTGAGTCTAATGCTTAGCATTAGCCCCATTTCTACCTGTAGTGCAATAATTTTTCCGGGTTGAGACGTTGTCTTTGAAACGCACCGTCCTCCTTTTGTTTAGCAGCATTCCAAACTCTTCCAGATTCATTTCATATTTGACCCAGGCAAGTAGAAACGTATCCTTTACAGTCGCCATTAACTCATCGTCCGCCGCCAAATCCTCCGCTATTCCTGTCAATCTCCTAAGCCTTAGAATAAGTTCTTTGCTTTCCATGACCTACATCCTTTCCCTTTTCTTATCCTGATACTTGCCAAGGGTTCTCTCTGCCAAATCCTCCCTCAGTAGATATTTGAGTGCTGTCATAATGTCCTGTCATTTCTCACGATACTGACCGACTCATCAGCCTATTTGCCTTGGCCAGAAACTCTCTTGCATTGAGAGGTTTTGTCATGTAATCATCTACGCCTGTCTTCATTCCCTTGTTTTGAAAACCTTCGTCCTCCTTGGCAGTGAGCATGATTATGGGAATATATCGTGAGCCCAATTGGGCCTTGAGCTTTTTTGTGAGCTCTATGCCATCCATTTTTGGCATTAGATAATCAGTGACTATAAGATCCGGTTTTTCTTGCATAGCTAACCTTAAGGCCTTCAAGCCATCTTCAGCGGAAATAACAAGATGCCCGTCAGACTCTAAGATGTGGCGAACTAGTTTGAGGATAATCTGATTATCGTCAGCCACAAGAATCTTTTTCGGCTTTATAGAGCTTAATGCCGGTGAAGGTTCCTCCGACGGCGTTTCTTCAATCCGGATCTCTTCTGAACCAGACGTCTCCGTGACGGGTTCCTCAAATATATCTTCGGCATCGGGTGGGGCCACACGAAAGATTTCCTCAATGGTTGTCAGCCCCTTGAGGGCCTTGTCTAAACCATCCATGGCCATGGTTTGGAATCCATCTTTCTCTGCCAACCTTTTCAGATTAGCAGCTGAGGCATCTGACCCTATTATCTCGCGAAGAGACGGTGTGATTTTCAGGACCTCGAATATCCCCAAACGGCCTGAATACCCCGTGTATCGGCAGGCCTCACAACCGATCCCTTTCCAGAAGATAGCCTCCTTGTCTTCTCTTATACGTGGGGGCAGGCGCTTCAGAATCTGCGCGCTCAGCGGCTCGGGAATCTTGCATTCCTCACATACCGTTCTTACAAGCCGTTGCCCCACCACCGCTTGGAGGGATGCGGAAATAAGGAAGGCCTCTATGCCCAAATCCAAAAGTCTTGTCAACGCGGAGAGGGCATCGTTTGTATGGAGGGTGGAGAGCACCAGGTGGCCTGTCTGGGCGGCCTGGCAGGCGATGGACGCCGTCTCGGTGTCCCTGATTTCTCCGACCATGACGATATCCGGATCCTGCCGCAGGATGGATCTGAGGCCGGCCGAAAAAGTGATTCCGGCCTGAGGATTTATTTGGACCTGGTTGACACCCTCAATATCGAATTCAATCGGGTCTTCCACGGTGATGATATTGACCTCCGGGGACTTGAGTCTGTTGAGGCAGGCGTAAAGGGTGGAGGACTTTCCACTTCCCGTAGGCCCGGTAACGAGTACGATCCCCTGGGGCATACTTATGGCATCGATTAGATCCCCGGAGGCCCTCTTGGAAAGACCTAGATCTTCAATCCCTGTCTTGGCTGAATCCGGGTTCAGGATGCGCATGGTCACCTTCTCACCATATGAGGTGGGTATAGTGGACACCCTCAGATCATATTCCTTACCTCCGTATCTTACTTGAGTCTTGCCGTCCTGGGGCTTTCTCCGGATGGAGATGTCCATGTTGGATATAACTTTAATCCTAGAGACGAGGGAGGCATGCACACTCCTGTCTACTTTCATGATTTCTCGCATAATACCGTCTACGCGGTAGCGAATAATGACCGTTGAGCGTTGTGGTTCAATGTGTATGTCACTGGCCTTGACCGTTATGGCATCGCCGAGGAGGGCGGCTGTTAACCGTACAACCGGAGGTCGCTCCGCAAAGGCCAGTAGTTCTTTTTGATTTTTGAGATCTTGCTCTTCCATCTCCCGGCGCTGGACAATTTCAATCCCTTGTTCCGGTCCGGGTGCAGAGCCAAGATCCCTTTCGAGCCCACGCTTTGGATAATATCGCTCTATGGCCTCTAAGACATCGCTTTCCGAGGCTACCGCAACATGGATGGGCATCTGTGTAACAAAGCGTAAGTCATCGACAGCGTAGAACTCCAACGGATTGGCCATGGCAACAGTGAGGCCCTTGTCTGTTCTCTCAACCGGAACAAGCAAATAGTTTTCCGCCATCTCTGCGGGAACCAATGAGATGGTTTCCTTGGGGGCGTCTATCTCATCAAGCTTCAGCAGCGGGATATTGAGTTGAGAAGCCAGTGTATTGGCTATCACCTGCTCGTCCGCCACACCCATGTCAATAAGGATCTGACCAAGCTTCTTGTTCTCTATCTTCTGAATATCCAGGGCCTTAGACAAAGTCCTTTCATCGATAAGGCCAGCTTCTATCAAGAGCTCCCCGAGTTTTTTGCGCTTGTGAGTCGGCTTCGTGTTCCTGACAGTTTTATTCATGCAATCGCTCCTCCAGACTCCAATAGACCAGTGCTGTTCAGCTGCTTCTTATACCCAGGTCTCTTAGCCGACAATAGACGTGCAAAGGATTTAGATAATGCTGTAATCTTGCCGCCATGGTAAAAGATCATCGAATCGCCAAGAGTTTGAACCGCTGATAACGTCTCGCCAAGTCACCACTGCCCTTGTATTATCAAAACCCATGCCAATATGCGTTTCCTGAGGGTTTTAAATGTATTTCCAGGGGCTTAAGATATGATTACAGCAGGCTGAGACTTCGGCGATCCTTCCTATCTCGCAGTAATTTTCCGGGAAAACAGGATGTTCTCCTGTCCAGCAGGAAACCTAAGCCAGACCTGCATTTCCCGCGACTCTGAAAATGCGGCGAGGATACCTTCCTTGGCATGAGAGAATTCTGGCGGCCTCTCAGAAAGCCTTTCTTGCCTCTCACTGGGTAGGGGAAAAACTGCAGAAAGAATCCTGGCGTTTTGGTTTTTGGCTCCAATCAGGCTGACCGCCATTCCGCTCCCGCCCCTTTTTCTAAATGCGAAAATTTTTGCTAAGAAGTGGGAATTGGGTTCTCTGTTATTTGAGTATCCTTCCATCCACTCCACAGGAGAGTTCCTCTCGGTTGCCGTTAACTTGTTGAAATGGTCATATAAAACCGTTTTGGGCCGGTTTGGCATCTCTCTTGCTTTCTCATCGCACCAAAATCGACATGCCCCTTCAAATCGTCGGCAGTTGATCATTAAGGGTTGAGGAGAAGATTTTGATACAAATAATCAAACAAAGAATCTTAGCCAAACTGGGCAGAAATATCATTGGCCCCGCTCTCACCAGACTGGCAGTAAATGGAACATCCAAAAGCCGTGGATTGCAGGAGAAAAGGGCCCACGTCACATGTGTTTCATGTGGGTGTGAGATCAGTTTGGACCAACAGATGTTCTGCTACTATAGCGGTCCAGCCAAATGTTTCTCTTGCAGTGCCATGTTGGGGATTAAGATGGAAAGCGGAATTCTCGAATCCGCTGTGCCGATCGAGCCCTTCCTTGATCCGCCCATTGAACATAGCTCTCAGGGAAGTGTGATTGGTCAGGAAAGCAAGAGAGACATAACAAGTAGACGCCTTTCGGTAAAGGTGTACGGGAAACAATTTGAAAAGTAGGCATATAATAGGAGAAAAAGTATGGAATTACTACTCGGATTAGGTGCTGTGTCAGTTTGGCTGTTCGTGATGTATGTGATCGGATCCATGTAGTCACATCTTCAGCCTCACAATATACAAACATCCTGCCTTCAGAGCAATGAGGCCCATAAATAAATGGACATGGGGTTCCCTTTCTATTTGATTCTGTAAAACCATGTCCTTTCCCCGTCTATCAAAGTCGGGGATTTTAGACTGGCTGGAATCCTTCGTTTGAGAGGGAGGGCGGGTATGTTCCCACACTTCAGTTATTGATGGGTTCAGTGTCTGCCTTCCTCCAGGAAACCATAAATGATCCCACCTTGGGTCCTATGCGATGCCACCACTCTGCATACGTAAAAATGCGCAACCCTTGGCCATGAGCTTGGGCCGAATGGGGAACGCATTCTCCCATTCTGAAACGGGACTTAGCGAGCGAGTTGCAGCAAACAGAAAGATCCTTACATTTGGAAGATTGTCCGAGCTCTGTCCGGACTCCCCGGTTTCCCCGTCCCGCTAAAAGCGGGATCCAAGCATTGCGGACTTGTCCGCCTGATTTTTGGCGGAGATTCCGCCCCAGTGGGGGGCGGGGAGCCTCAATTGTCGGAGGGAAATGAAACTGTGTGTTGAAAAACCAGCGGTGATTTTGTATATCATGAAGGGATTAGACCGGAATCGAATGATAATAATCATTCCAACAGCCCAAGTTTTTGTTAGATCAGGAGGGAATTGATGCGCAGGTTTCTGATTGTGGATGTGGGGGCTGGGACCATGGACGTGCTCTGCTATGATATGCGATCCGATGAGCACTTCAAGGCGGTTGTCAAGTCACCTGTGAGGACCTTGGCAGAGACGGCGGATAATCTTCCCGGGAATCTCTTGATCACCGGAACTGAAATGGGCGGCGGAGCATTATCAGGAATCTTGGAACGGCGGAGCAAGGAAGCTGAAGTGGTAATGTCTGCTTCGTCAGCGGCCACGATCCATCACAATCCGGAAAGGGTGCGGTCTTTGGGAATAAGAATTGTCAATGATACCGAGACTGCGGCCCTGCAACAGCGTCAAGAGTATCACACACTCACCACATGTGACCTGGAAGTGGACCGCCTGGAACAAATTATCAAGGGATTGGGCCTGCCGTTCTCATTTGATGTGGTAGGTCTCTGCGCCCAAGATCATGGAAGAGCGCCTGACGGCGTATCACATCTGGATTATCGCCATGAGATCTTTAAGGCCGCCTTAGACGAAAATCCTTTTCCCCACGGGTTGCTCTACAGAAATGATGAAGTCCCGGCGAGCCTGAGTCGCCTTAAGGCGATGTCTGAAAGTGCCAATATGTTGTCTGCCGATGAGATTTATGTGATGGATAGCGGGATGGCAGCCATCTTGGGGGCGTCCATGGATTGGCGAGTATGGGGGAAAAAGAGGACAATGGTCTTGGATGTGGCAACCTCCCACACCGTGGCAGCTGCACTTGAGGGAGGAGAAATGGCGGGATTCTTTGAATACCATACCAAAGATATCACCCTGGAACGATTGGAGGCGTTATTGGAAGCCCTGGCAGAGGGTAGACTGAACCATGGGGAGATACTAAAAGAGGGGGGGCACGGTGCTTATATCCGTAGGGCCCTTGGATTTCAAAGAAGGGAAGGCATTGTGGCAACCGGCCCAAAACGAAGATTGGTTGAGAAATCTCGGCTGCCGATCTTTTTTGGGTCGCCTTTAGGGGATAATATGATGACAGGTGCCGTCGGGGTATTGGAAGCCATTCGCAGGCGAAAGGAACTCAAGACAATCTCCTTTCTGTGATGGTTTGGTTGAGAATTCTGTTGTAGTAAATTGAAAGACGAGGTAAAAACCAGGAATTTGATGAATATGATTCTTGGAGGGAGAACAGGAGATGGATTTTATGCAGGATTACTTTCTGTGCGATGGTTGTCAAAACAAAGACTTTCGGCAGATTTACAACTTTTCGATTCGATTTCACGGGGTTAATTTCTCTGAAAACCTTATATATGATAAATTGACCGACGAGATCTTCCAGTGTACAAAGTGCAACAAGACCTTCACCAGAGATGAGGTTGAGCAGGTGCTGGATGAAATAAAAAAGAACGTGAAGGAAAAACGATTAGCTTCTGAATCCTAATCGTTGCGGCCGTCGGCAGATGGAAAGCTATCGAGTTGATTGCCGGAGAATACATGGCAATACCATACCTACCATAGCTTGTCCTTCGACACGTGGCGCCTATGGTTGCTGTGATGGCCCAAGTGAGGGATAATTTGCCTTGATTAAGGTGTGATGCTGATTTTGAAGACAGGCTTGAGATATGGTGAAGTGAAGAATTGGGTGATTCGCTAGACATCTGAGATGAGACAAATCACAGGCATGGTTGGACCCCTTTAAGATACTTTAGCCAGAGTCAGTCTCTTTCTGGTAGAACTGAAAACGGTAGGAACCCAGCTCAACAGTGTCATAGTCCTTCAAGAGAATGCTTTCCTTTATAACCTGACCATTAACTCTTAGCTTTGACAACCCCTGTGTAAAGGTTATTCTAAAACCAGTTGGCCGTTTGCTGATTGTGGCGGCCGTGGCCCCTATAAACATGCCTGAGAGTTTTATCTCCGAGGTCTTTGCCTTGCCTATTTTGGTGAGCTTTTTGGTCAACACGATTTCATCCAGGTCTGAGTTATCGATGAAGCTTATGACTCCCACCTTTTCGGGGACTCTAATGGCCTGTGTGTCTCCTGCCTGTTTTGAGAGCAAATCCTTGTGTCTCGTGGTATCCAACATCATGGTCCTGTCCAGACTTGATTTCTTTATTAACGCCTCAGCTGCCTGCCCTTTCTGAGCGTCGACAAACAGAATGAGATGTTTGCCGATGATAATGTTGTCCGCATGACTTAGCTTGTGGGAAACGACCTTCTTGTCGTTTACAAAGGTGGAGTTGGTGCTTTGTAGGTCCGTCAAGATGTAGCCCGGGCCTACCTTATCTATTTTTGCATGGTAGGAAGAAACGGCCAGGTTGTTTATAACAATACCATTATCTTCCTCACGACCGATAGTTATGCTGTCATTCAAAAGAGGATATTCTTTGAGCACTCGTTTGTTAAAGGTTAATATCAGCTTGGGCATGATTTTACCCCACATCTAAAACATTAATATTTTATATCAATTAAGGGTAAAAAGGCAATATAAAACTAGTCTACGGTTTTTTCTTCCCCTTTCGTGTGGTTAGCCCATCAGCCAGAAAAAGCCTCGCCTTTTTCAGCGGGCCAGGCCTTTGCCCTTTCTCGTCAGTAAGAAAGACAGAGACTACAGTCGTATTGTCATGCCCTCCCCGCTCTAAGGCCCTTGCAATGAATTGGTTGCAGAGTCTTCTGGGATTATCTTCATTCTGGGTCTCCTCTAGAATTTCTCTCTCTGATACAAGATCTGTTAGGCCGTCCGAACAGAGTATGAAACGATCATTGTTTCCGGATTCGACCTCAAAGATATCCGCGTCAACTTCTTCAGTAGAGCCGAGATTCTTGGTCAGAACGTGTTTGAGATGGGTTGAGGAGGCCTCCTCAGGGGTCATCATGCCCATTTCAACCTGTTCGGCTACCACCGTATGATCTTTAGACAACTGTTCAATTTGTCCATTTCTCACCATGTAGATACGGCTGTCACCCACATTTGCGGCAATGACCAGAGAGGGAGTAACAGCCAGTACGGCTACGGTGGTTCCCATCCCATAGTACTTGTCATTCTCCATAGCCAGTTCGTAGATGACTCGATTGGCTACCCTGATACTACCAAGGACATAATTTCCCTTCCTGGTAAGAGAGTTATCAGGATAGCCAAAGACTTTATCTTCAATGACCTCTTCCTTTGCCCATCGCCGAAAGCTCTTGTTGATCATTTCAACAGCGACTCTGCTTGCGACATCACCTGCTTGGTGTCCTCCCATGCCATCGGCTACGATATACAGGCCCAAGGAATCCTCTACGGAAAAGGAATCCTCATTCCTTTCTCTAACCAGTCCCACATTAGTCTTGCCTGAAGATACAATCAATGATACATCTCCACAATTGAGATTTTTCATGTCGGGAACATCCCCTATTGGTGACGAGTGAATAGCACTGTGAAAAACCGCTATACGCTTCCGTTAGCATGTTCGTCTTTTACAGCTTTCTTCTTTTTGAACGAATCTATCCTTGAGGCAAGGAGTCTAATCACCCTCTCCATCTCTGCTGCGCTTTTGAATCGATCCGAAGGCTTCTTGGCCAGGGCCTTATCTAGAATCTGGTCACATATTTTGGGAATTCTAGGATTATAGGTTTGTACCGAAAGGTGTTTGACTTGAGTGATCTGATACAATAACCCGCTCAAATTCTCTCCCTGAAATGGTAATTCGCCTGTAAGTAGTTGAAAGAATAGAATCCCCAAAGAAAAGATGTCGGATTGTAGGTCGATTTTTTGTCCCATAATTTGTTCAGGGGACATATAGTTCGGGGTGCCGAGAATTACTCCCGTCTTGGTCCTGGACGAGGAAATCGCTTTTGCAATCCCAAAATCCGTGACCTTAACCTCGCCGTTTTCCAGGAGCATGATATTTGCCGGTTTTATATCCCTATGAATGACGTCCGCCTTGTGTGCAAAGTCAAGGGCTTCAGCCACATCAGCAATGACCTTTAACGTCTTTCTAAAAGGGAGAAGATTATTCTTAGCAGTGTGTTGCTCTACATTTACGCCTTCCACAAACTCCATAGCCATATAAGTCAACTCACCCTCCTCCCCGACATCGTAAATGGTTCCTATGGCGGGGTGGGAGAGCTTTCCGGCTGTTTCCGCCTCTTGAGAGAACCGCTTCTTTATTTCTTGAATTACATCCTCCTCAAACTCATCCGAAAGACGGATTGTTTTGACGGCCAACATACGGTTTATTTTGGGATCAAGGGCCTTGTAGACTTGCCCCATAGAACCTTCACCTAATTCCTCAATAATCTGATATCGTCCGATACTCGACCTTCTCTCAACAGCACGATCCGCTATCATGCTCACACCGCTATCATTACCATAACTGTCACTGGTAGATGTGCCATCAGATCTTAACTGGGGAATCCGCTCATCCAAATCTCGATAGGGGCCCCATTTCTCGATATACTCGTAGGTGGTCAAGGCCTTCTCGATCATTCGTTTGCGTTCGTATTCGAGTCCTAGGGCATAGATGAGATCTTTCACCTCGTTATCCACAGGCAGCCTTCGAAACTTGTCAAAGGCTTGATCCAGTAATCCCTGGCTCTGGAAATCGAGACCAAGCAACCGATTCGTTGCAGTTGAATCGCCCCTGGCCCTCTTGAAAGCGATTTGCTGCTTGAGAGAGACAGCCAGGTAGATCGTCAATATGCAATTTACAGTATAGGTGGTCTTTAGCCATACATCGAATTGGAAAAACAAGAACCACCCCGCGGACAAGGTGAGAATGATCAGTCCCATAGCAATGCCGAACCTGTTTATCGATCTTATTCGAGGGAAGACATATGAGACAATCCCACCCAACAGAACAATAATCAGAGCCTCAATATGGATCATAAAGGAAGGGCGGATCATGAAAGCATTGCTGATGATGTTATCCAAAACGTTTGCTATGAACTCATTATCACCCATCTCCGGCAAGATGGGTGTGTTTATTCGGGTGCTTCCCCGGAAATTGAATCCGATAAGGACGATCCTCCCTTTCAAGGTCGATGGCACCTGCTTTCTTTGAAGGATGTCCGCGAAAGAATAATGAGGAAAAAGACCTGGAGTGTTTTTGAACTTGATAAGCAATTCCCCTCTGTTTAGAGGGATTATCTGGCTACCCAGTTGGATCTGATGCTCTCTTAAAAGGACTTCTTTGGGTTGCAAATCAAGATAGCCCATGGCTAAGCGGAGGGGAAAAGACGGTAGCACCGAGCCCTTATAACTAAGAAACATGAGGTGAGATTGACCCGTCAAACTGCCTTCAACAGTCAACTTGTCATGACCTAGCCCAAGAGCATTTCGAGCAAGATCGGAGAAGGGGAGTGATATGTTGGACGTAGAAAGCATCTTTCTTGCCGATGCGGAGAGCCTGCCAGATTCTAAGAAATCATCAGAGAGTAGAGCGTCCTGTTCCTTTTCGAACCCATCATAAGAATCATCGGAATGGACAGAAAACGGCAGAACAATATTACCGCTTTTTTGAACACTCTCGATAAGTCTTTCGTCCGTGTCAAAATCCCTTTCCATTTGTTTGAGGTTTTCCAATATCCAGGCGGTTAAGGTAGGATCCTTTTCACCAAAAGGATAGGCACTGAGTTTTTTCTGAAAAGATTCTATAACTGCAAGAGCCGGGTTTGATTCCCTCTCAATAAAAGGGATATTGATGCCGACAACTTCGGCCCCACTTTTCTTAAGCAGATCTATCATTTGCGCGATTAAATATCGGGGCCAGGGCCATGAACCGAGGCTGGTTAGGCTCTTATCGTCGATATGGATGAGCCCTACTTTGGGAACTGCCCGATCTTCTCCCTGAACAAATCTCATTTCGATATCATAGACATATCTCTCGAAAACCTCAAAAAGGGAAGGGCGCACGAAGGAGAACCCGATGAATACAAGGATAATGATGGCCCCTAATAGAAGATCTGAATTTGAGGTTTTTCTTGCCATAACAATAGAATGCCAATTTTCAAATGCTGAAACGGCTTTAAAGGCGCTATTATGAGCTTATCTCATATTGTTCTAAATGAAATTCTTCTTTCGCAATGATAATGATGGGTCTGTTTATCCTCTTTTCCATATCCACAATCGATTGCTGTTCCTCATCCTTGAGGACATGATCGATTTGGGGGTTTACACGCACAAATATGTTTGCCCCTTCCATAGAGGATCCGGCTTCCCTTTCAAGATCACGGAATATCTCAAAACAAATAGTCCTTTTTGATTTCAGTGTTCCCCTTCCTTCACAGTAGCTACACGGTTCGCTCATGAGTCTGTTGAGATTCTCTTTGGTTCTTTTTCTCGTCATTTCAATGAGCCCTAACTCGGACATGCGGAGGACATAAGTCTTGGCCTTGTCTTTGGTTAAGGCGTCTTTCAAGGTCATGAACACTCGATCTTGATTGGGCTTCTTTTCCATGTCAATGAAATCAATGACAATCAGACCTCCAATATTCCTGAGGCGAAGCTGGTAGGCGATCTCTTTTACTGCCTCAAGATTTGTTTTTAGGATGGTCTCTTCCACGTTCCTTGTGCCCACATAACTTCCCGTGTTTACATCTATGGCTGTCATAGCCTCTGTCTGTTCGATTACAATGGATCCCCCAGATTTCAGCCATATCTTCTTTTCCAAGGCCCGGGAAATCTCCATTTCTACACCGTATGTGTCAAAAATAGGATCAATCCCATTGTAGAGCTCAACGGAATACTTCAGCCTGGCGGCAAAAGTTTCAATAAATTCCATGATGTTTTTATGTTCTTCTTCAGAATCAATGATGAGTCGGTCTACTTCCCGGGTAAATAGATCGCGTACGGATCGGAGCGAGACATTCAAATCTCTGTGAAGGAGACCGGGGTTTGTCAGTTTCGCCATTCTTTCCCTGACATTGGTCCACAACTTTAGGAGGAAATCCATCTCAGATTTGAGTTTGTCTCTGTCGGCGCCTTCACTAACCGTCCTTGCTATAAAGCCAAACTCCCCAGGCCTCAGCTCTGCGATGATGCTCCTGAGCCTTTCTCGTTCTTCCGTATCTTCTATTCGCCTGGAGACCCCGATATGATTGACAGTGGGCATGAGAACAAGATGCCTGCCAGGCAAGGAGATATGAGAAGTGAGGCGAGCCCCTTTAGTCCCGATGGGTTCTTTCGCCACTTGAACCATGATATCTTCTCCCTCGTGGAGAAGGTCCTCTATATTGAAAGACATCCCAGTCAGAGGATTTGGCTTCAACTCCTCCTGTTCCTCGGATAACGGGTTCCCGTTATTGACACTGCTATGGAACATCATCTGTTCAAGTCCCACAAAATCTTTGTGCACGTCCGATACATATAGGAATGCAGTCCTGTCAAAACCTATGTCAACGAATGCTGCCTGCATTCCAGGAAGAACTCTAACGACTCTTCCGCGATAAATGTTTCCTGTAAGCTCCTGCCCGGTTTTCCTCTCTATGTGGAGTTCGTGGACATCTCCGTTTTCTACGAGAGCTACCCTGACTTCATGGGGCCTTGATTTGATAATGAGTTCATTGACCATAAGAAAACCTCCTA
>CAZCCX010000017.1:0-16435 GCA_964497115.1 uncultured Desulfobacteraceae bacterium | reverse complement strand
GTCGGAGCATTGCGGAGATCCCGCCCAGTGGGGGCGGGGCTGCAGGGATCTTCAAATCGACATACCTCTATCTTTCTCATGGGGGTCTGTTGTCCAGCGGGGAACCATTTGCCGATATGCCTTAAGAGAACTCAGGGGGAAATGTCATGCTCAGATTCATGAAGAAGGCCTCAAAAAAGGCCGGCCTTGCGCCGGGGACCTTGATCCATGTGGGAGAACAGAAGGTCGAAAACGTGAGAATTCGTGCCATTCAGTTTGATCAGGAAACGCTCAATGAGAGCGAGTTCGAGACGGTCGAAGAATGCCTTCCTTGCAAGGAGAGCCGCATAGTCACCTGGATCAACATAGATGGTCTCCATGAAGTGGGTGTTATAGAAGAGATCGGAAGACAGTTTGGTCTTCACTCTCTTGTCATGGAAGATATCCTGCATACGGATCAGCGCCCCAAGATGGAGGATTTTGAGGATTATCTGTTCATCGTTGCGAAGATGCTCTCTTTTGATCAAGAAAAGAATGAGCTGAAGGCCGAACAGTTCAGCCTGGTTCTCGGGCGGGATTATGTAGTGACTTTCCAGGAAAGGGTGGGGGATGTCTTTGAACCCATTCGTGAAAGGCTTCGAAAGGGGAAAGGCCGCATTAGAACCATGCCGCCTGATTATCTGGCATACGCCCTGATTGATGCCGTTGTGGATCATTACTTCATCGTGCTTGAGAAGATCGGAGAACAGATAGAATCCCTTGAAGAAGAACTCGTCACCGATCCCACCCCTGAGACACTTCAGGCCATTCATCACCTAAAGCGGGAACTTATTTTTTTGCGTAAATCCGTATGGCCCTTGAGAGAGCTGATCAGCGGGCTGGAAAGGGGGGAAACCCGTCTGATTCAGGAGAAGACCACGATTTTTCTAAGAGACGTATACGATCACACGATTCAGGTTATCGACACCGTGGAGACCTTGCGAGATATGGTCTCCGGCATGCTCGATATCTATCTATCCAGTCTGAGCAATAGAATGAACGAAGTTATGAAAGTCTTGACCATTATCGCCACCCTGTTTATCCCTATGACCTTTATCGCGGGAATATATGGCATGAATTTTGAGATAATGCCTGAGTTGAAATGGTCTTGGGGCTATCCCCTGGTCTGGTGCATTATCATAGCCATCGCCATTGTCATGTTGACCTATTTCAAGAAAAAGAAGTGGCTGTGACCATAGAAAATGAAACACACTGATTTATTCTGCTTTGGGAACGGGCACCACTGAGGGCTCACGAAAAATCATGGTGGGAAAATATAGGATCATATTGTGGCGACATATTGAGACCAATAGTCGTTGGAAGGTTCTTCCCCCGCAAGCTATTCTTATAGGGGCGTATCTCTGTTTCGCACTCACCATACCTCTGGTGGTCTTTGCCGAATCGGGTTTTTCCTACAAGGTGTCGATTGAAGGAATCCGCAATCGAGAAGTGAAGAAATTGCTGGAGGCTGTATCCCAGACCGTAGCCCTTCGTGATAGGCCGCCTGCTTCCTTGAGTCTTCTGAAAAGGCGAATGGCCCAGGACATCCCCTTGTTGTCCAAGGCGCTGAGGTCTCAGGGTTTTTATGACGCGCGTGTGACGTCGGACATCAAGGAAAATACCAAGCCCATCCAAGCGGTCTTTCGAGTCGACGTCGGACCGACCTATCTTTTAAAATCCGTGGATATCCGAATCTCTGAGGAGAGCGGCACATTAGAGGAAAAGCCGCCGGGGCCGGCACAAATCGGCTTGGTCTTGGGAGAACCTGCCCAAAGCAAGCGCATTCTGGATGCAGAAAAACGAATAAGCCAATGGTTTAGAAAACGAGGCTTTCCCTTTCCAAGTATTGACAAACCAAAGGTGGTCGTAGATCACGCGGAACGGACCCTGTCTGTTGAATTCCAGGTTCGGTTGGGGCCTTCTGCAGTCTTTGGGCATACGGAGATCCAGGGTCTGGAGTCCGTGAACGAGGCATACTTGCGCAGCAAGATTCCCTGGAAAGAGGACGATCAATTCAATGCCGATCTTCTTCAGACGGCCCGAGGAAGCCTCAGGAGGACAGGCCTTTTCGCCTTCCTGCAAGTTAAAACCGGCGAAGCCGTTGACACGGAAGGTCGCTTGCCCATCATTGTCCAAGTCAAGGAACGGAAACACCGCACTGTCAAAGCCGGGGTCAGCTATAAGACGGATGAAGGCCCTGGGGGCAGACTCTCCTGGGAACATCGAAATCTGTGGCATCACGGCGAAAGCCTGACAGTGGAGGGAACCGTTTCCGGAATCGCGTATGCCGCAGAGGGCAGCCTCCGCAAGCCGGAGTTTCTGCGTCTCGATCAGGCGTTTATTTTGAATTTGCGTGTGGCCGAAGATCATCCCGATGCCTTTACGAACAGAAGCATCGAGGGCACCGGACGAGTTGAGCGCATGCTTTCCAAGGGAATGACCGTAAGCGCCGGATTAGGCCTGAAATGGCAAGAGGTGGATCAACTCGGTCAGGAGGAGCAGTACACACTGGTTTCCCTCCCCATGACCTTTAACTGGGATACAAGTGATGACCCCCTTGACCCGAGTCGGGGAGGACGTTTTAAGTTTGAGACCGCCCCATACCGTGATTTCTCGGGGGCTGATCTCAGCTTCATAAAGGGGTATGCTCACTATAGCCGTTACATCCGGCTTTCCCGGAAACCACATCTGGTCTTTGCCGTGAGAGGTACTTTGGGCGCAATGAGCGGCGCTGAACGGGATGAGATTCCCGCGGACTTAAGGTTCTACGCCGGCGGAGGCGGATCTATCCGTGGCTATGCCTATCAGTCTGTGGGCCCGCGCTACGAGAACCAACCTGTGGGCGGAAGATCCATGGCGGGCTTGTCTTCGGAGTTGCGAATGAACGTCACGGAAACCATGGGTTTCGCGGCCTTTGTTGACGGGGGGGGTGTTTTCGAATCGGCGTTCCCTGATTTTGAGGAGACGTTTCGCTGGGGTGCCGGGCTGGGATTACGCTACCTAACGCCTGTGGGACCCCTGCGTCTTGATATCGGCATCCCTCTCAACAAAAGAGAGGGGATAGATGATTCCTTCCAGGTTTATGTCAGTCTTGGCCAGGCATTCTGATGGCATTGGAATACAAGAAATACATCAAACGCATAGCCAAATGGACCGCGGTCGGAATTTTGGCCCTTCTGGTTTTTGGGAGCGCCCTTTTCGGCTTGGTCCAAACCGAATGGGGGAAACAACATGTGGCGGGATGGGTTGCTTCCGCCTTAAGCCGTGATCCGGATATTCATGTAAAGGCTGTAGGGCTCCGCGGCCTGGTTCCGTTTTCTTTTCAACTGGATTCCATGGTCGTATCCGACGGCACCGGAGACTGGCTGAGAATAGAAGATGTGGATTTTCGCTGGTCGCCTATGGCATTGATCAAGGGCCGGTTCCACGTCAACAAACTGCACATAGCGACTGTCCAATTGGACCGTGTGCCCTTTTCAGAGAAAGAAAAAAAAAGCGGTCAGTTCGAATGGCCTGTCTGGACAGCTCGTATGGCATCTTTAGTTGTAGAGGAGTTTTATTGTGGAACCCTATCCGTGGGTGAGCCGTTCCTTGGAGAACAGGCGAGCTTTACCGTAAGTGGGGGAATAGGGGATCAAGAAGATAAAAAGGGGCTGAAGGGTTTCTGGCACATCGATCGAACGGATGGACCCATGGCCTCGGCCCGTGTCGACTGGGTCGTTGATGGCAAGGAGGATCCTCTACTCGCGCTCAATGCCGTCCTCAGAGAAGAGGAAGGCCGACTCTTCGAGACCGTATTGGGCCTTAGAGACGCTGGGGCCCTCTCTATCGGATTGGAGGGACAAGGGCCCATTAAGGCCTGGAAAGGGCGACTCATTGGAAAAGCAGAAAACATAGGCGCCATTGAGTCCGAAATAGAGCTGGGAGTTCAAAAAGACCTGAGGCTGAAGGGAGACGGTCACATCACGCTGAACCCCTTTCTTCTACCCTCAGGTGTGAGTCCCTTGCTGAAAGATGGCAGGACCCATTTTGCCCTGGATGTCCGCTATGACCGTGCAAAAGAGCTGGCCATCCATCGCATCGATTTCGAGAGCGAGGGCTTTGATCTGAGACTCGAAGGACGAATTGATCTTCGAAAGGAAATGATAGATGTGGAGTTTGTCTCTGAAGTCGCGGACATCTCATTTCTTAATGAAATCACTGACAGCAGAGTAAAGGGTCGAGCTGTAATGGAGGGTCGCCTTTTGGGACCCTTTCGAAAACTCCGGCCCACGCTCTCCCTTTCATTGTTCGAACCCGCTATTGGTGAGATTCACGCCTCAGAAATGACATCCGATTTCGAGTTTGAAGTGATTGGTGAACTGCCCTCATCTTTTCAGGGACTGTCCATCAGGACAAAAGGGGATGTGAGCGGGCTCGCACATCATGACAAGGAAATCATTCTGCCTGACACACAGTTTCAATGGTCGGTAGCGGCTGAAGTGAAGAGAAGCCCACCCATCATTGTAAGCGAGCTGGAGCTCAGCAGCGCTAGTCTCCTGCTGCGTTTTTCGGGCACACTGGATCATTCGGCCTTTTCTCTCAAAGGAAACACCTCACTCGACATACGGACCTTGAGCCCCTTCTCCGGTCTGTTCGGTGCTGAACTCTCAGGGAGCACCCGAATGCAGGCGCGACTGGATGCGGATGGACGGTCCCGCTCCTTTTCGGCCGACATAAAAGGTCAGATCAAAGAACCCGGTCCCTTTCCGTCTCTCTTGGCGGCCTTGGCAGGGCGTGAAGTGGAATACGGGGGACGTGTGGAACTGACGAACACAGGGGGCCTGAAGATTTCCGGATTCCGCGTCCGATCTTCCTCGGCCGAGCTGTCAGGAAACGTCTCCACGAATCTTTCCACCAAAAAGACAACCGGATTGGGTATGCTCAGTATCCCCCGGCTTTCTGTGCTGAGTGAGCCTGTGGGGCAGGCACTTGCAGGCTCATTGGAATTGGAGATGGAGATGAGTGGAACGCTGTCGGCCCCGAGGCTGCATCTTAAGGCAACCGGACGTGGCGTAGGCGTGAATGATATGCTCATGGAACAAGTGCAAATGGTCCTTCGGGTCGAAGACCTGCGCGAAAAGCCACGGGGTCATGTGACCTTTGAGCTGCGACAACCGGAATACCCCATAAAGGCCGAGAGCGATTTCCAGTGGGAGGCCTATCAATTGATGTTCTCGGGCCTGTCCATCGCAGCCGCGGGAACCGAAACCACGGGGGACCTGGCCATTGACCTTCAGGGCCTGACCGGGCAGGGATCGTTTCAGGGTCAATCTGATGATCTTTTACGCGTATCCTCCCTCTGGGGTGAGAGAATCGGTGGCAGGGCCTCGTTTAAGGCTCTTCTTTTGAGCCGTGACAAAAAGCAGGACCTGGAATTGGATCTTCAAGGCGGCGGACTGGAAAGCCGATTCGGGCATGTAAACGAGCTTGCCTTGAGGGCGCGACTGAAAGATCTCTTCGGGGTTCCTGAAGGAACCGCGGAAATGCAGATGAAATTTTATCAGAGGGGAGACCTTGAACTCGAGACCCTGACATTGACGGCCCAAGGACAAATGAAAAACGCCGCTTTCTCGGGAAGCGCCGTCGGCCATTACCGGAAAAGCTTCGAATTCCAAACGCGAGGAGACGTTGATTTGGCGCCGAACGATATGCGCGTTCAGATTGATCAGATCCACGGCCGGTTCGCAGATTACCCCTTAGAGCTGATCTCGCCCGCGATTATTCGTCGCAAGCCCCATTCCATCATGTTGGAAGACGTTGCCTTTAATTTAGATAAGGGGCGTTTTGAGGCCTCGGGCAGGCTTGGGGATGACGACCTGGTTCTTGACGCCCGTTTAGAGGGCCTGCCTGTCGAGGTTTTCAGCCTGATTTCACCTGCTGAATTTCTCGGTTCGATGAACGGCCGTTTTCATTTGGCGGGACGTCTTGACCATCCCGAGGCCTTTATGGAACTTCGCGTCGATGACATCCGGCTCAAAGGGGCCGCGTTTGAAGGGCTTCCCCCTGCGAGTCTTCTAACCCATATGACGGTCGAAGAGGATCGGCTTCAGGCCGATTTTTCCCTGGAAGGTCTTTCTGAAAAACCTTTCAATGGCAACATTCAAGTTCCTGCAATCATTTCCCTTTCGCCTCTGAGGTTTTCTCTGAAAGCCGAAGATGAGGTTCAAGGTCAGGTCTTGGCTGACCTGGACCTTTCTCTTATCCCGGGCTTTTTCCATCTGGAAGATCAGCGTTTGGAGGGGCGCCTCTCCATGGATCTTGCCCTGACAGGCGGGTCTGAGGCCCCTGAGGTCAGGGGCACGATTCGTCTCTTAGACGGGGCCTATGAAAACGTACGCAGCGGGACCATTTTGAAAGATGTTCAGGTACTTGCCAGATGCGAACAGGATAAAATCGTCTTGGATGAGGCTTACGCCTCGGATGGAGGAAGCGGCACGGTTTCGGCGCAGGGCTGGGTTCAACTTTTTTCCGACGAGGGTTTTCCCTTTCAGTGGGATTTCGCTTTCAATAGCGCAACGTTGGTTCGGCGCGACGATTTGACGGTCCTGACATCAGGGGACCTCCGCCTTTCCGGTACACTCAATAAGACCCTGCTTTCAGGCGCTCTCATAGTAGGGCCCGCTGAGATCCGCATTCCCAACAGGTTTCCGCCGGAGGTCCCTGATCTGGAGGTCGTGGAGATCAACCGCTCAGGTCAGGGGGATCCGGGGAAGCCTGCCGGCAAAGAGCCCGCCGGCAGATTGGACCTCGACCTCAGGCTTGAGACCCCGGGCCGTGTCTTTGTGCGAGGGCGCGGTCTGGATTCAGAGTGGAAAGGGGAACTCCACCTCATGGGAAGCGCCGGAAACCCCTCTCTGACAGGCGTTCTGTCCGTCATCCGCGGCCGGTACAACTTCCTCGGAAAACCCTTCTTCTTGACCAACGGCGTCCTCACTTTTGGTGGTGCCTTGCCGCCGTCACCAAGCGTGGAAATCTCGGCCGAGCACAAGCGCTCCGATGTGACGGCGCGTATCCACCTATCGGGAACTCTCACCTCTCCCGACATTTCGATTGAGTCCGAACCGCCCCTGCCTTCTGATGAGGTTCTTTCGAACCTCCTTTTCGGTCGAGGAGTGGCTCATATTTCGCCCATCCAGGCACTGCAACTTGCTCAAGCCTTGAATGCCATGGCAGGGAAAGGAAACACGTTCGACTTGGCGGATCGAACGCGGAGAACCCTTCGCGTGGATCAACTGGATATCACGCAGTCGGATGAGGGAGACGAAGGGGCTTCAGTAAGCATTGGCAAATACTTGACCGATAATGTATATGTGGAAATAGAGAAGGGAGTCGGCACGGAGGGGGGCAAGATCCTATCCGAGATGGAACTCACGTCGAACATTACGCTCGAGAGTGAGACCGGCACGGATGCCCATGTAGGGGTCGGTCTCAACTGGAAATGGGACTATTAGAAGGGCAGAAGCTTAGGCCGGAAATGGATAGAAGAAAACTGAAGTTTATCCTGGCTGATTTTTTCGGAGAGGAGTGACGGTGCCATATGGCAAAGAGTTTTTACGAGATCCTGGGTGTCCCTAAAAAGGCATCCAAAGAGGAGATCAAAAAGGCCTATCGGAAGCTTGCCAGGAAATGGCATCCCGACGTCAATCCCGGCAATAAGGAGGCTGAACAGACGTTCAAAGAAATATCTCGGGCTTATGAGTGCCTGGGCAAAGATGAGAAGAGGAAGCTCTACGACGAGTTCGGGGAAGAGGGTCTCCAATCCGGGTTTGATGCGGAAAAGGCAAAGGAATACAAACAGTGGCAGGGGTTCCAGCAAGGGGGCGGAACCGGTGCTGCGAAGGGGTTTGGGCGATATCAGAGCTATGAGGATGTCTTTGGCGATCTCTTTGGTTTTGGAGGAGGACAAGGGGGTTTCAGGACGACTGAGTCGGCCAGGGGTAGGGATATCCATCATGACATGACCATTGATCTCGTTTCCGCCTTGAAGGGTTTTGAGACGGAACTCTCCATGCAAAAGATGAAGGTCTGCCTCGGATGCCAGGGATCCGGGACCGATCCCGGCTCCGTCATGACCACCTGCTCGGCCTGTAACGGGTCAGGACGGCTGAACGTGGCCGAAGGTCCCATGCAGTTCACCAGGTCCTGCCCCCAGTGCAAGGGACATGGCAAGACCGGAAAGGCCTGTACACAGTGCGGCGGGAGCGGGCAAATCCTCGGGGTGGACAAAATAAGAGTGGCCATCCCGCAAGGGGTCAAAGAGGGCTCCAAGGTGCGGGTGGCGGGAAAAGGGGAACCGGGCCTCAACGGTGGAAAACCCGGGGACCTTTATCTGGTTGTCCATATCAAATCCCACCCTATCTTGAAAAGAGAAGGCGACACCCTGTACATGGAGGTTCCCGTGACTGTTCGTGAGGCCATGGCCGGCGGGAGTATCACCATTCCGACCACAGACGGACAGGTCAACGTCAAAGTCCCCTCGAAGAGCCAGAGCGGGCAGACATTGAAGCTGAAAGGGAAGGGGGCTATCAATCCCAAGACAAAAAAAAGGGGGGATCTGATGGTGAAACTGGTCGTCAAGGTCCCCCAGACCGATGACAAAGGGGCCCTCGAAGCGGTGGAGAAGATAGACAGGTTTTACAAGGAAGACTTGAGAAGTCATATTAGGATATGAGGATTTAGAAAATGTTGGAGGACTTTTCGGAGCTTTGGCAGTTTAAAATCATAGTCATCGACAACCATCCGGTGACCGTTGGAAAATTGATCATCGCATTGCTTGTCTTGGTTGTCGGCTTTCTCGTCGTTAGAATCTCTTTTCGTTTTATGGGCAGTCGCATTCTTTCAAAAACACCCCTCAAGAAGAGTACGGCGTCGGCCATAGAAAAGATGTTTACCTATTTTGCGTATTTATTGGTCCTGCTTTTCGCCCTTCGAATGGTGAATATTCCTCTTGCCGCCTTTGCTTTTTTTGGCGGCGCCATTGCCATCGGGGTGGGCTTCGGCGCTCAAAACATCATCAATAATTTCATTAGCGGCTTCATCATCATGACGGAGAGGCCTATAACCATTGGAAACCTGGTCGAAATCGAAGGGGTCCTGGGGGAGGTGGAAGATATCGGCGCCCGATGCACCCGAATCCGCACCGGTGAGAATATTCATATCCTTGTGCCGAACAGCAGTTTTTTGGAAAAAAATATCACAAACTGGACCTTGTCGGACAACAAGATCAGGACCAAGGTGGTGACAGGGGTTGTATACGGCTCCCCGGTCCGTCAAGTGGAAGAACTCCTCATTATGGCGGCCAAAGAAAACGAGAAGATCCTCAAGTCACCGGAACCCTTTGTCGTCTTTAATGACTTTGGAGACAGTGCCCTTGTCTTTGAGGTCTATTTCTGGATCACGATTCGGCGTATCATTGAAAGACGCCTGATTGAAAGCAGTGTCCGGTTCCGCATTGATGACCTTTTCCGCGAGGCCGGAATCGTCATTGCCTTTCCCCAACAGGATGTTCACCTGGACACAACACGACCCTTGGAATTGCGTCTCATGGAAAAAGAAGTGGGTCCCGACAAGAGATAGAGAATCAGATCCCGAGAAAGACAATATGCCACAATTGTACGAAGCCATATTGCTTGCATTGCTTGCTGGAGCGGCAATACCGCTTGGCGGCGCCATTGCCGCCGTAGAACACATTCATCCCTATTGGCTTGAAAATGAATTTCGTCATGCCGTGATTGCTTTCGGGGGAGGTGCGCTTCTTGCCGCCATTGCCCTGGTTCTTATCCCTGAAGGCATTACAGGTTTATCTGCCCTCTCTGTCTTTTTTTCTTCTTGGGCGGTGCAATCGTTTTTTTAGTCATTGATTATATGATTGCTGTACGAGGAGGCGCAATATCTCAAGTCATCTCAATGCTCCTTGATTTCATCCCGGAAGCGATGGCTCTGGGGGCAGTCATTACAAAGGACCCATCGAAAGCAGTGCTCGTTGCGTTTTTGATTGGACTTCAGAACCTTCCTGAAGGGTTTAATGCCTATCGTGAGATCAAGGCCAACCGTCATTGCTCCGGATGCAAGGCCCTTTCCCTTTTTGCAGGGCTTGCCTTGCTTGGCCCTATTTCTGCTTTCATAGGGATGAAATGTTTTATGGAGAATGAAGTATTACTTGACAAGATCATGGTATTTTCTGCCGGGGGCATTTTGTATCTAATATTTCAAGATATTGCGCCACAGGCTAAACTCAAAAAACGCTGGTTTCCAGCATTGGGCGCAGTCGCCGGTTTCCTGCTGGGAGTTATAGGTTATATGATGACCAATTCTTAATAACGGTTGACGGCACGGGGGCCATTGCCGGGGGGTGTAACTTCATTTCCTCTTACCCCATGACGCCATCCACATCTGTCTTGACTTTTCTTTCACAGCAATCCAAGGGCTTCGACATTATCGCGGGGTATTTAGGGATTTTTTTCCAAGGAGTCCTCCTGAAACGCCTCAGGGAGTCGCTGTGCCAGGTCCTCCAGGATGGCGTCAAACTGGGTCCTCATTTCGATCATGTTTTGTCTCATGCGAAGGATCACCTCAACCCCTGCCAAATTAACCCCCATCTCCTCGACCAGGATTTTCGCGAGACGCAGTCTTTCCATGTCTGCGGGGGGGAACAGCTTTTCCAAAGGCTCCTCTTGGCAGACAGGGCATATGATATCCTCTTTCTCCAAATCGACAAGAAAACGCTCTTCGATCTGAAAAAACTCGACAACCTCAGTCTTTGTCCAGAATTCTTTCGCCATCTTCTTTCATCCACTTCCTAATCTTTTTCACGATTCATCTCTTCGGCTTCTTCGGACGGCTTGGCTCCTCCGTTTTCAAGTTTGGCGCCACACTTCTGTGCTTCGCAAAGGGCATCTTCTGCTTTGGCTGAGGCCTTGGCGGCACGTCGCGCCGCCTTGCCTGCCAGTTCTTTCGCCTCAAGGGCGGCCTGGACCCTAGGCATAATCTCTTCGCCCTTTCCCGATACAATGAAAGACTCAAAGGCCTGAAGGCTTTCCTCCGCCGCCTTGGCGAACTTGCCTGCCTGTTCTTTCGCCTCAAGAGCAGCCCGGACCCTGGGCATAATCTCTTCGCCCTTTCCCGATGCAATGGAAGACTCAAGGTCCTGAAGGCTTTCCTCCGCCGCCTTGGCGAACTTGTCGGCCTCCTTTTGAGCGTCCCGAGCCTTGCTTTCCGCGTCCGCGAGGGCGTCAAGGGCAGTAGCGATCTCTCCAGCCTTGCCTTGTTCCGGTTCGGCGTCAAGATCAATGTCTTCGCCGGCCAGGACCATGGCGACAATGGGCAGGCGATCGAGCGTTTTCTCCGGAGTCGAACCAAACGGCCCTGTCAGCTTGTTCCCCTTGAGGCGAAACGGAACAAAGACAAGGGATGAGTCCTTCGAAAGCTCAACGAACGCATCTGTTTCGGCCCTTTCAACGACCTGCGGCTCAGCCTCGATCCGGACTTCCTGAAGGGTCTTTCGAAGAACCTCCATAATGGATTCTGATCCCTGTTCATCCTGGGCTGCCAACAGACGAATCTTGGCCTCAGACCAGGGCTCGCTTCGAGTCATCAGATAGGCCAGAAGGAGCATGAGGCGACTGGTCGCATCCCCCAACCACCAGACATCGATCCGCCGTTCACGGGAATGTAATGCTTCCAGGGTGGCCCACTCGTCATCACGGGCATCCAGCACCACAATATTGCAGCCAAGCCGGAAAGCCGTACGGAGTTCCCGGGCATAACGGGCCTCCCCGATGCCGAGGATGCCTTGAGGGAGTTTGTCCAGCCAATTGAGCAAGATGGTATTGGCCCGAAGGGGGCCGATGCCATAGGTTTGAACCAGGTTATAGATGCCGCCTTGGAGGGTCGGCGCGACCGCAACAAGAGGGAACACGTTCAGGTCCAACCCTTCAATATCCTGGCGGAGTTCCGCCTCGGCCTCTGCTTTCAACTTAACCATTTTTGCGCCCTGCCCCTCAAGGATCCGGACCGCGGTAGTCAGCCCGCTTCCCCCCTCCAGCCACGAGGCGAAGCGAAGAAGGCGTTCGCGTCGGTGGGAGTGGTCGGAAAAGGCAAGCAATTGCGGCCTCCAGTCCCGGGGATGTTCCGGTTCGGCCGCGGCAGCAAAAAGATCCTGCCGAATACGCTGGAGATGAAAGGACCTGCGACTGTCGGCCCAGCGGGATGGGGCTGCCGTTCGTCTGAGATACTGGTAAATGGCGAATAAAACCGCGATCGCCACGGCGCCCGCTGGAACGTTGATGGCTAACATGGCCCCGAGGCAGGCCAGGAATCCCAAAAGACTGAGTCGGGCGTCGAACCAACGAAACGTGGGGCGAAAGGAGGGGCTTGACGCACGGGCTTCGTAATAGGTGGCATAATTGAGGAGCCCATAGGAGACAAGAAAAAACATGGACACAACCGGCGCAATCACGTTCAAATCGCCCATAGCAATGGTGGCCAGGGCGATTCCCCCGGAGAGCAGGACGCCGCGCCGGGGGTTTCCGTACGCTCCGTATCCCTTGGCAAAGGGAAGGAGAAAAGGAAAGATGCGGTCCTCAGAAAGGGACTGTAAAATGCGGGGTGCACCAAGAAAGGAGGCCATGGCGGATGAAAGGGTGGCAGCAAACACTCCGACGTTGATGAGAAAGCCAAATAGGGCAATTCCTTTCATGGCCCCGTAGTCAGTTGCCAGGTCCTGGCCGGGCAATGCGGAGGCAAACAAAACGGAGGATGCAAAGTAGACCAGGATGGATATCCCTACCGCCAGAAAGGTGCCCAGGGGGAGACTTCTTCCGGCGTCCTTCAGGTCTCCGGACATGCTGACACCTTGAGTAAAACCTGTCACGGCCGGAAAGAAGATGGCAAACAGGATCCAAAAACCTGGAGCCGAGGCCGGGGATGCCCAGTTATTTACAAGGGTGGCGGAATCCCAGCGGGTGATCCCGCCGATAAAAAAAGATAGCAGGGCAACGGCCAAGCTGGTCATGACCACATACTGGAAACGGGTCCCCCAGTCAGCACCCAGCCAGGCGAAGATGAGGAGGAACGCGACGGAAAGGAGCGCGATGATCTGAGTGAGTTTTTCCGAGTTGTACGGGAGTATGTCGGCCAGGGCCTCGCCGAACCCGATGCAATAAAACCCGATGGAGACCGATTGGGCCAGAAAAAGGACAACGCCGATAGAGCCGCCGTACTCCGGGCCAAGGGTACGGGAGATGATATAGTAGGGACCGCCGACTTTAACCTTGAGATTAGTGGCGATTGCTGAAAGGGATATGGTGGTTAAGACCGAGATGGCATTGGCAAGACCCATGATCAGAAAAGCGCGGCCAAGCCCGGCATTCCCAACCACATAACCCAATCGCAGGAAGAGGATGATGCCCAGGATGGTTAAAACACTGGGCGTAAAGACACCCGAAAAGGTGCCCAAATGTCCTGTGGAAGCCTTTGGAACAGAAGGCATAGGTTCATCCTTTGCCAAATGAGTTCCCCCTCGTCTCTTCACGGAATGAAGCGCTACTGGATCTCCTCAGTTTTTTCATATCTCAACCCACTCTTGTCCAAAAACGGTGCTGAATTTCAGGTGGTTCCGAAGCATATAGGGGAACCTGGATTTCAATCGAATTTGACGAACATATCAAATCAAGCACTTATGTCTAACAAAAACCGTTTTTAGATTTTTTTGGACAGGAATGATCTCAACCATACTTTGAGTGCGTTCCATATTATGAAGCGGGTGCGTTTTCTTTCTTAGTTTCTACGCCGAGGGTCAAAGGTCTTTTGGCATCTCCGGCGAGGAACAGGGTCTGAGTCGGAAAGGCAAAGTCGATCCCTTCTTCATTGAACCGGCGAAGCACCTCCTGGTTAAACCGTTGCGTAAAGGCCATATAATCCCAATAATTAGGCGGATGATACCAGTAAATGACCAGAAGATTCAAGGAGTCTGAATTGAAATCATTGAAATAGACACGGGGAGGAAAATCTTCCTCCATGCCTTCATGATGATCCAAAAGCTCTTTTAATATCTCAACAGCTCGATCTATTTTGTCGGGTGGCGTGTCGTAGGTAATGGTTAAATTCACCAACCTTCTAATATAGGGACGTTTGCCGATATTTTGAATCGTTTTGTTCGCCAGTTCTCCATTGGGCACGGTGACCAGATGGCCGGCCAGGGTCCGTATCTTGGTAGATCGAAGCCCCACCTCCTCGATAGGCCCGTCATGACCGTCAATCACCACCCGGTCACCCACTTCAAAGGGTTTGTCCACAAAGAGGACAATGGAGCCGAAGAAGTTCTTTATTGAATCCTGCGCGGCCAAGGCAATGGCCAGGCCGCCTATTCCCAGCCCTGCGATGATAGAGGTGATGGGCTTGTCACTCAGTATTTGGGCGATTTGAACCAGCACCAGGATAACGATGGTCACACGAAGGCTTTTTCTGAGTATCGGCAGCATCATGGCATCCAGCTTGCTCTCTTTTTCCCCCCTTATTCCTGCAAGCCAGGTACTGGGGATCTCTGCCAGCCAATACAGAAAATACCCCACGCCGATAGTTAACAAGATAGCACTCACCGTGTTTGACACATCAGCCACTTTTTCTTTCAGCTCCAGGATGGGGAAGGCCGATACGATGCCGATGGAGGCAAAAAGAAAAACAACCCCTCGTCCAAGGGCCTTAAGCGTGATTGCAGCGACAGGTCGGTCCTGGGATTCAACCTTTTCCCCGAATTTCTCGAGGAAGATCCTGGCGATTTTTCCAAGTAAAAAAGCGACAAGGATCACGCCGAATAGCGCGATAATGCGCCATAATTGGTTACCCGCCACTTCATTTTGCAGAAAATGTTCCATGTTTACCTCCGTAAACTCCCTTTAGTCATGTTCATCCTGAATACTTCCCACCAATTGCTCCAGGATGTCTTCAAGGGTTATCAGGCCCGTCACCTTGCCCTCGGCGTCAAGCACGACCGCTTGATGGAGTTTTCTGGATTGAAATCCGCGAAGCAGGCTATCTATCTTTTTATCTTCTGAAATAAAATAGGCCGGTCGAATGATCTCTTTTATCGAACCTGAGCGTTTTTCCTCAATCATCATGAATAGATCCTTGGCATGAATAAACCCTGTGATATTTGATTCAACGCCTTCTCTTACAGGAAAACGTGAATGTCCGGTTTTCAGGATAACCTTGAAAATATCATCCAGTTGCGAATCGGCGTCAAGAAAGACCATTCCATCTTTCGGCACCATCACCTCGCCTACGGTTTTGTCGTTCAAGGTAAAGACCGTGGAGAGCATTTTGCTCTCCTCCCCTGTGATCGCGCCCTCATCCCACCCCATTTGAATACAGGTAAGTATTTCTGCTTCGGTCATTAGCGGGCTTTTTATTTTACTTACGTCAACCCCGATGATCAAAAGTAGCTTGTTGCTGATATAGGTGATCAGAGTGACAACCGGACTAGAGATGAGCATAAGAACATTAAGAATCGGAGCGATGATAAGGGATACCTTCTCATTGAAGTATTTGGCGTAAACCTTAGGGGTAATCTCGGCAAAAATAAGAATGACGATTGTCAACACAATGGTCACATAAACGATGCCTCTTTCCGGCCAGATTGAAATGGCCAGCGAAGTGGCAATGGCCGTCATGGCGACGTTGACCAGATTATTGCCCAGTAAAATCGCTCCGATGAGACGTTCCGGTCTCTTAAGGACCTTTTCCACAAACCTGGCCCTTCGGGGCTTGGTTTCCGAAATATGTCGCAGTCTCAGTCTGCTGATCGCCATAAGGGCCGTCTCCGACCCTGAGAAAAAGGCCGAAAACCCCAGCAACACGACCAACACAATGAGCATCATAAGAATGTTTACTTCCACCGAGGGCACCTCCCCAAACCGTTTTCGAATCTCAAAAGGTGTGGGTCTTTAGATTGTTTTGATCTATCGGATCATTATTCGTCTTCGGTGTTTCTCCGAAGTCCCCAATAGGTTTTCAGCAACCAACCGACCAGGACACCTATAGCCAAGAGTATGACCATGAGAAGCACGCGCGACATGGCAATCGTCCAGAAGAAGACTTGAATCTCCACGATTGCCGCGTTCTGGACAATAAAGACCACGATCAGACAGACAAAGATCAGACCCATGATTAGCTTATAACTCATTTTATGCCTCCTTTAATGCGTTCACATAAAATTTCTCTATATACTCCTTGACCATTCTCCGCGCGGAGAATGTAGCCGCGGTACTCTTCATGGCCTCCTTCATGATCCTGACCCAGCCGCGGGGAGTCCCATCCTCGGTAACCCGGTAATAGAGCGGAAGGATCTCTTGTTCCAAAATTCGATATATCGTTTCGG
>CAZCCX010000016.1:0-17464 GCA_964497115.1 uncultured Desulfobacteraceae bacterium | reverse complement strand
GGTTCCTCACCCAGCCCTTTTTTACCACCACCCAGTTTACGGGTCTTGAAGGGAAGATGGTCGATATAGAAGACACCTTGACGGGATGTGAACGTATCCTGAACGATGAATTTTCCGATCGCCCTGAAAGTGCGCTTTATATGATCGGCGGCATTGAGGAGGCAAAGGGGTCTGAAGTTGTGGAAAAGCCCCTTTCCCCGGAAACAGACGAGAAAGAGACGGAAATTAAACCTTCAGAGGAATCCACCGGCGAATAAAGGAAAATTCATTACAGAAGGAATCTGACCCTGCATAATAAGGAGGCGTAATGAAAAAACTGCTTATCATAGCTGTGTCCTTGATCCTGATCATTGGTTTAGCCCTGACCGTTTTCATAAAAATATACGTAACACCCAAAAAAGTGAAGGCGTTCCTCATTCCTTTAGCTGAAGAATCATTGAACAGAAAAATAACTATCGGGGAAATAGATATTGGCCTTCTGAGAGGAATAGGGCTGAAGGAGTTCGCGATAAAGGAGTCTGATCAAAAATCCGACTTCCTTGTATGTGAAGAGTTCTTTCTTAAATTTCAGCTCATCCCGCTTCTTGCAAAAAAGGTCATTATAGATGAACTCAATGTCGTTTCACCGTCCATCAGAATAGAGCGGAACAAGGAAGGAAAGTATAATTTCGGAAATATCGGAAGAAAAGAAGCTTTGGAAGCAACCCCTGAAGAGAAGGAGATGAAAGGAGCCGGAGGACTCCCCGTAACACTGCTGGTAAGTAGAGTGCTGATCAAAAATGCCGGTGTATCCTTTACTGACCTGAAGCGGGAGCTGCCGGATTTTAAGAGCACGACAAATGTGGACATCATTATGAAGAGTGAAGGCGGGTCAAAGATATTTTCTGAAGGGAGCATAGAAAATATTATTGACGAACTCATAGTGAGAAAACCCGAAAAAAAAAGATTAAGGGTGTATCGTCAAGGCTGGACTACGCACTTCATGTGGACCTTGAATCGAACGATCTTATCATTGACAGGGGAGACATCGCTGTTCAGAACATAGCTGTCTCCGCGAAGGGAGCCATCAGCAAGATCAGGTCCTCACCTGAGGTCGATATTTCTCTAATAATACCTAAAGTGAAAGCTACCGATATTCTGGATCTCGCCGGGATCGTTACAGACCTGAAGGATATAACCCTGTCCGGTGCCATTACCGGTGATGTAAAGGTTAAAGTTATGGTAAAAAAGCCGGAGTCATTGAACGCAAAGGGCTCCATAACCCTGGATAACCTTGGAATCAGCTATCAAGAAGCAATTGCATTGCTTGACGGAAAAATAGATGTAGATAACACGAAGATGAATGTTGACCTCACAGCTTCTTCCGGAAGGAATTCCGCCGGATTAACGGGCTACATCAGCAGCCTTTTCAAAAACCAGAATATACAAATGAACGTATATTCAAAGAAGCTCTATCTGGACGAACTTGTTTTGCCGGTTAAAACGAGGGAATCCGCACCTTCAGAGGCTACAGAAGCATCAAGCGGAAAGCCTGCCGCTGCCGGTGAAGCAAGGCCTCTCAAGCTCAATATGACTGCTAAGGGAGAAGTCAAGATTGACTCGGCTGTCTATAAAGACATGAACATGACCGACTACTACATGACATATGAGTTTGAAAATAACAGGCTCGATATTTCGAAAATGTCGGCGGAAGCGGGAAAGGGACAGTTTGACTTGGCCGCAGTAATAGATCTTTCAAAGCCGGGATTTATATACAGTCTTACCACCAAGATAACGTCCCTCCATGCTGAGGAAATCGTCAATTCCTTTGTACCAAAGGCAAAAGATAAAATTTCCGGCATCATAACATCTAGCCTGAAGATGAGCGGGAAAGGCACATTGCCGGATGCGATTAAGAAAAACCTGATTGCCGACGGCGATTTCAATATCAGGGACGGCAAGATTAGTAACGCGAAATTAGTGCGTGAGCTTTCGCTTTTTGTGAATGTTGATGAACTTGAGACAATTGAATTTACAAAAGCTGAGGGGACAGTGCGAATCAGGGACGGCATGGCAAAACTGAACAGCATCTTTACGTCCAAAGATATCGCAATGGATCCGAACGGCATCATAGGGCTTGATGAGACACTGAATCTGGCCTTTGACCTGAAACTCTCTCCGCGCCTGATGGACAAAGCCATAACTTCAAAGATCGGCAAATATATGAGAGATGAAGAGGGTTGGGGTACGATACCTCTTTTAGTGAGCGGAACCCTATCCAACCCTCGCTATGCGCCTGATGTCGCGAAGGCAGGCAGCGCAGTGATAGAGAAAAAGGCGGGAAAGCTTCTGGACAAGCTTTTGAACAAGGGGGGGAAGGAAGATCAACCACAGCAGCCGCCACCGGCACAGCAGCAGGACGACAAGAATCAGGAGCAGACGCCTGAAGATTTTATCAAGGACCTCTTTGAGTAAACCAAAAATCTTAAACAGCTTATCGATTTTAAAGCGAGAAACTGTAATTTTCTACTTTCACAGACATATGCCATTCTGGGAGGCCAACAGTTGAGACTGAAAATCTTTCAACCGTCAGAGATATTTCTGGATGAGGAAGTGTCCAAGGTCGTTGCCGAAAGCCCGGCAGGCAGCTTCGGAATTCGGCCCAGACACCTGGACATGACCTTGCCCCTTGTTCCGGGTATTCTGAATTACTCGGCGGTTCGAGGAAAAGAGACGTTCCTGGCCGTAAATGGCGGCATTCTTGTCAAACAGGGGGAGGATGTCTTTGTGGCCACAAGGATGGTTGTTGCGGGAGAACTGGGTGCGCTTAACAATACGGTTTCAAAGTTCCTGAGCGATGTGGATGAAAAAGAACGCAAGTCCCGGTCCGCGGTGGCCAAACTGGAGGCCGATTTTGTGCGGCGCTTTGTGGAGTTTGGGAAAAATGCCTGAAAACTCCGGGAAAGAAGACAAAAGATTCTCAAAAGAGATTAATGTCAGGGAACGACGAAAAATGAGGGCCCGCAACAAGAAGTCCGATGAAGTCTGGTTCGGGCTGGGGATGTTCGGCGCGGTGGGCTGGGGCGTGGCCGTTCCCACGGTCATAGGGATTTTTCTGGGCGTCTGGATCGATATGAAATGGCCCGGCCAGTATTCGTGGACCCTGATGCTCCTGTTTATCGGCTTGATCACAGGATGCCTGAACGCGTGGTTCTGGGTCAACAGGCAGCGGCGGGACATTGACGGAAAGAGGGAGAATCATGGGAATTAATCCGATGCTCTGGGCGTTTTCCTTTATCTGGGGGGTATTGCTGGGGCTTTTTTACTTCGGGGGTCTGTGGATGACCCTCAAGTATATGACCCGTGCAAACAAACCGAAATCCTGGCTGGGAATAAGCTTTATCATTCGTGTTTCTCTTATCATGGCGGGATTCTGGGTCATCATGAAGGCGGATGCCGTGTCATTTATACTCACTTTGTCGGCCTTTCTCATCACTCGGATTATCCTGACGGGCACCCTTGGCAGGGAGCGTCGAGGAAAGATACATGCACATCAGTCCTGACGAAATCATTTGGTGGCGTTTGGGTGTTATTTCGTTGAACGGCACCATCCTTTATACCTGGATTGTGATGGCCATCCTTACGGTGGGTTCGTGGCTGGTGACCAGACGTCTGAGCACGGATGTCCGCATTTCCCGATGGCAGCACGCACTGGAGGTGATTGTTGACGGCATGAGGCGACAAGTCATGGAAATCTCCCGGCGCGAGCCCAAGGGGTTTCTGCCCTTTCTGGGGACCCTGTTTCTCTATATCGCCGTCAGCAATCTGCTTTCTATTGTTCCCGGTTTTGCTTCTCCGACAGGGTCTCTATCCACAACAGCGGCCCTTTCCATCTGTGTTTTTCTTGCAGTGCCGGGATACGGCATTTCCGAAATGGGGCTCAAGAAGTACCTTATGAATTACCTTAGGCCGACCCCGTTTATGCTGCCCTTCAACATCATGGGAGAGGTCAGCAGGACCCTTGCCCTGGCGGTTCGGCTTTTCGGCAACGTCATGAGCGGCGCCATGATCGGGGCCATCCTGCTTGCCGTTGCCCCATTGATCTTTCCGGTGATCATGCAGTTGCTGGGGCTTCTTACGGGGATGGTTCAAGCGTATATCTTCGCCATTCTTGCAGCGGTATATATCGGCGCGGGCATGGAGGTTCAGAAAAAGGGATAGTAAGCGTTCAGGGTTCAGGGGTTAGGGTTCAGGGGTTCAAAGGTTCAAAGGTTCAGGGGTTCAAAGGTTCAGCGTTCAGGGTTCAGGGTTGAGTAAACGAGTCCTTCGAGTCAAAATTCATTTAGGGAGAAACACTATGGATGCATTAACTTGGGTTGCGGTCGCTTCAATTTTTGCAGCAGGAATCGGTATGGCCATCGGTGCCATCGGCCCTTCCTTGGGTGAAGGGCGGGCCCTGGCACAGGCCCTCAACTCCATTGCACAGCAGCCGGATGAAACCACCACCATCACCCGCACATTGTTTGTGGGCTTGGCCATGGTGGAATCAACGGCCATTTACTGCTTTGTGGTGGCCATGATTCTGATTTTTGCCAATCCGTTCTGGAAATACTTTCTTTCCAAGGCCGGAGGATAAACCGTGCTCATCGACTGGTTCACCGTCCTTGCGCAGATCATCAATTTTCTTATCCTCATCTATCTCCTGAAACGGTTTCTTTACGGTCCCATCATCAGGGCGATGGAGGAGAGAGAAAAAAAGATGGTCGCCGACCAGGACCGGGCAAAAAACGCAGAAAAAGAAGCCGAGCGCATGTCTTCGGAACTGGAAAGGGAAAGACAGGCCCTGATCAGCTCAAAGGAAAGTCTGCTTGCGGAGGCCAAGGCCGAGGTGGATTCATGGCGCGAAAACAAGCTTGAGGCGTCGAAGGAAGAGATCGAGGCCCTTCGCAAATCATGGATGGATCGATTGAATGACGATAGGCAGACCTTTCTGAATGCGTTGAAACGCAGGATCGCCGAACAAATCATAGTCATCAGCGACAAGGTCCTTAAAGACCTGGCGAATGAAAACCTGGAACAACAGATCATCAAGGTCTTTCTTGAAAAAGTATCGGAGAAGAAAGAGGAATTCATTGAGAAAGATTTATACCGGACGGTCTCCATTCAGTCCGGCCTGCCGCTCAGTGAGGATCAGGTTCAGAGTATCCGTGAACGTATCGGGCAGTTGTTTTCTTTGACCTCCCCCATTCAATTTGATATCTCCCCTGATCTTGGCATGGGAATCCAGATTATTGCCGGGGATTCGAAAGTGGCCTGGAACCTGGTCGAATATCTTGAAGATCTGGAAAAACAGATTATGACCGGGCTTTTCACGGATATCCGGGTGAAAGAATGAAAGAAAAAGAAAATGAACTCAACGCGGCACTGAACGAAGTGACTCGGGCCGTTGAAAAGGGCATCAGGGATTTCACACCTTCCCTTGAGACGGAGGAAGTGGGCAGGGTGAAGTCTGTGGGGCAGGGAATTGTGTGGGCTGAAGGGCTTGGCCGTGTAAAATCCGAAGAGCTTGTGATGGTCGGTCCGGATATTACGGGAATGGTCCTTGATCTCCTGCCGGACCGGGTGGGTATTGTCCTTTTCGGCCGCAGTCAGGACATACGGTCCGGGGATGAGGTGACCCGGAGCGGGCGGGTTTTAGACGTCCCTGTGGGTAATGATTTGATCGGACGCGTGATCGATCCCCTTGGGGCGCCCCTTGACGGTCAAGGCGTATTAAGAGAACAGGAGCGATGGCCCGCCCTCAGAGAAGCGCCGCCGATCCTGGACCGGGCACCCGTACGGATGCCTTTGGAGACGGGACTCAAGGTTGTGGATGCCCTGATCCCCATCGGTCGCGGCCAGCGGGAGCTGATTCTAGGCGACCGGCAGACCGGCAAGACCGCCGTGGCGGTAGATGCCGTCGTCAATCAAAAGGACAAGGATGTGGTTTGTGTCTACTGCGCCATCGGACAACGGAGTTCCGGCATCGCCAAAGTGGTGGAGGAACTCAAGCGTGCGGGGACAATGGATTACAGCGTGGTGGTGGTTGTGGAGGGAGATGATCCCATCGGTCTTCAGTACATAGCCCCATACGCCGCCACGACCATGGCCGAATACTTCATGCACCAAGGCCGTGATGTGCTCATCGTATACGATGATCTGACCCGACACGCCCTGGCCTACCGGCAGCTCTCACTCCTGCTTAGGCGTCCTCCCGGGAGGGAGGCCTTTCCCGGGGACATCTTTTACGTCCACTCCAGACTTCTGGAAAGGGCCACTCGTCTCAAACCGGAAAAGGGAGGCGGGTCCCTGACCGCGCTTCCCATTGCTGAAACCGAGGCCCAAAACATCTCGGCATATATTCCCACGAACCTGATCTCCATCACGGATGGGCAGATTTATCTGTCACCGGATCTCTTTCAAAAAGGTCTGCTTCCGGCCGTGGACGTGGGGAAATCCGTTTCAAGGGTCGGCGGCAAGGCTCAGATCCAGGCCTATCGTCAGGTGGCCGGGGACCTCAGGCTTTCCTATACACAGTTTCAGGAGCTGGAATCCTTTGCCCGGTTCGGCACACGCCTGGACGAAGGAACCAAAAAAACCCTTGAACACGGCAGACGGGTGCGGGAGGCCCTGAAACAAGACCAGCTTGCCCCCATGAGCGCAGGGGAGCAGATTGCCGTGCTGCTGGCCGTGACCAAAGGCCTGTTCGACGAGGTGCCGGTTGAAAACATGGGCCCCGCCGAGGCCGCCCTCCTGGAAAAAGTAAATGCCGAGGTCAAGGACCTGAACCATCTGGTGGCTACCGCGGAAAAGGATGATCCTCTGTGGAAGGACCTGGTTGAGCAAATGACGGAAGCACTCCTCCCCTTCAAGGAGCAAGATGTGTAGGCGTTCAAAGGTTCAAGGTTCACCGTTTAGGGTTACCGTCTTTTAGATAACCTTGAACCCTGAACCTCTGAACCCTGAACCTCTGAACCCTGAACCTCTGAACCCTGAACCCTGAACCTCTGAACCCGTGAACGGTTACTAAGATGCAAACACTGGAGATACTCAATAGAAAAATCAAGACCGCCCACGATCTCCTGGGGGTGGTCAAGACCATGAAGAGCCTGGCCGCGGTTAATATGCTGCAGTTCGAGCGCGCCGTGGAGTCCCTGGAGCAGTATAGGGCCGTTGTGGATATGGGATGGACGGTCCTGTTGCGTTCCGGTCAGCCGATGAGGCTGAAGACCCACAGCAAAACCGCCGTGTGCATGATCATCGGCTCGGACCAGGGCATGTGCGGTCAGTTCAACGAGGTGCTCCGGCCCTTTGCGCAGGAACATGTCCAAGCTCTTAAGGACCAAGGGTTGGACATGACCTACTGGAGCATGGGAGAGAAGATTAAAGGTGCGTTACAGGACGCGGGCCTTTTGGGGGGCGAACACTTATCCGTGCCTGGAAGCCTGAATGCCGTCAACGCCCGGGTTCAGGAGGTGATCCAGAAGATCGAAGGCTGGCGGTCAGACAAAAACCTGGAGCATGTTTACCTCTGCTACAATAAGGTATCCGACCGGGGAGGATATACTCAAGTGTTTGAAAAGGTGTTTCCCCTGGACGAGACCTGGGTCGAGACATATACGTCACGGAAATGGCCGAATCGGTGTTTGCCCATGATGGGACTTCCCAGGGAAGCCATGTTTAAGCACCTCTTCAGTCAATATCTCTTTATTTCATTCTATCGGGCTTTGGCACAATCCCTTGCCGCTGAAAATGCCGCCCGGCTTATGGCCATGCAGGCGGCCGAAAAAAATATCCTGGAGCTTGAGGAGGACCTGCAGGCCCTTTTCAGGGAGCAGAGACAAGCCGGCATCACCAATGAACTGCTGGATATCATCTCGGGATTCGAGGCATTAAGCGAAGAGGACGTTTCCGTATGATCTTTTTCCATCACCTTGATGAACTTGCGAAAAGCAGGAAAACGTCATTTTCCGGTTCACCGGACAATCCAGGCTGTTCAAATGACCTCAATTGTCCCGGACTTCGCTTTTCACACCGATGCGTCAAAACCTCTCACGAGCCCTTAAAATGGAGAACGCGATGAAAAAGAAAACGCATAAAATCATGGACGACGTGTCCCTTGTCATCTGCGGCAGCGCGGGACAGGGGATCCAGACCGTGGAAAGGATTCTGACTCAACTCCTGAAGCGTGCCGGCTTCCATGTGTTTGGGACAAAAGAGTATATGTCCAGGGTGCGGGGAGGCAGTAACTCCACGGAAATCAGGGTGTCATCGACGAACCGGCCCTCCCTTCTTGACAGGATTGATATTCTCGTACCTCTGGACGGAAAGGCCTTGAAACATGTGCAAACGAGGATATCCGATAATACCTTCATCCTAGCCGACAAAGAACAACTCGGCCTCGCCGATGAAAAAGGGTTGCCGGGGATGATTGACATCCCTTTCTCACAGCTGGCGGCGGAGGTTGGCGGCGCCATCTATGCCAATTCCGTGGCAGCGGGCCTTTTGGCCCAACTCTTCGGCGTGGACCGGGAAGCGGTGACCCTCTTTCTGGATCAGCTTTTCGCCAAAAACAAGCCGGAGGTTGTTGAAAACAACCGAAAGGCGGCGGCCAAGGGCTGCGATATCGGTCAAAGGCTTGTTGAGGCCGGAGATATCGCCATCCACATTGAACCCCATCCCCACATAGCCGAAGATATCTTCATTAACGGGGCCGAGGCCGTGGGGATCGGGGCGATTGCCGGCGGGTGCAATTTCGTATCCTCCTATCCCATGTCTCCCTCCACCGGGGTCCTCGTGTTTTTGTCGGGACAAGCCGAAGAATTTGGCATCATTTCCGAGCAGGCCGAGGATGAAATCAGCGCCGTAAATATGATGTTGGGGGCATGGTATGCCGGCGCCAGGGCAATGGTGACCACATCCGGGGGTGGTTTTGCCCTCATGGAAGAGGGGCTCAGTCTTGCGGGTATAATGGAAAGTCCTGCCGTTATTCATCTGGCACAGAGGCCGGGACCGGGAACAGGCCTTCCCACAAGGACGGCCCAGGGAGACCTACAGCTTGCTTTATACGCCGGTCACGGAGATTTCCCCCGCATCATACTTGCCCCAGGAAGTCTCGAAGACGCGGTGTATCTTACCCGTGACGCCTTTCATCTCGCCGCTAAATTCCAGGTCCCGGTTTTCATCCTTACGGACCAGTATTTTATCGATTCCTACTATAACATCCCTTCCCTGGATCTTCAGACCAAAAAAACAGCACGCGCCATTGTCGAGACAATGGGCGACTACAGGAGTTACCGGAGTACCAAAAGCGGGGTGTCTCCACGGGGAGTGCCTGGTTTTGGAAAAGGGCTCGTGGTGACGGACAGTGATGAACACGATGAAGAGGGCCATATAACTGAGGACCTTCATGTGCGGATCGCCATGGTGGATAAAAGAAAGAAAAAACTGCGTGAGATGGGAAACGAGGCGTCCCCACCCGAGTTGGTTGGGAAGGATGACTATGATACCCTGCTCATCGGCTGGGGATCCACCTACCATATCATCAGGGAGGCATGGTCCCTTTTAGGAAGAAAAGATGTCGCGTTTCTCCATTTCAAACAGGTCCATCCCCTCCACCCCGACACTTCGGAGTTTTTGAAGAAGGCAAAAAAGAGAATCGTCATAGAGGGGAACTCAGACGCACAGTTTTCCGCCTATTTACGGCTTCACACGGGACTTGAGATACACGAAACCGTACTGAAATACAATGGTGCTCAGTTTTCGGTGGAGGAACTGGCTACACGTCTTAAGACAGCCCTTGGCAAAAAGGAGTGAGACATGAAAGCGGATATTTTTGATATGGGTCCAATCGATATCGCCTGGTGTCCCGGTTGCGGCAACTTTGCTATTTTGAAGGCGCTCAAGGCAGCCCTTGCCGAACTTGAGATCACGCCCCTTAACCTTGTAATGGTGTCCGGGATAGGACAGGCGGCCAAGATCCCCCATTATCTGAAGGCAAACGTCTTTAACGGTCTGCACGGCAGAGCGCTTCCCCCGGCCACGGCCATCAAGGCGGTAAATCCCGATCTGACCGTCATCGCCCAAAGCGGTGACGGCGACATGTACGGCGAGGGCGGCAACCACCTGATCAATACCATGCGCCGGAATCCGAATATTACGAATATCGTCCACAACAACATGGTATACGGACTCACCAAGGGCCAAGCCTCGCCCACGAGCCGCATGGGATTCAAGACACTTGTGCAGGTAAGGGGCGTAGCCGTAGAACCCTTCAACCCCATCGCCGCGGGCATTGCATTTGACGCATCATTTGTGGCCAGGGCCTTTGCCGGTGATCCTGATCAGATGAAAGAAATTATAAAAAAAGCCATATCCCATCGCGGTTACGCCCTCGTAGATATCCTGCAACCTTGCGTTTCCTTCAATAAGCTGAATACCTATGATTGGTTCAAGGCGCACACCTATAATCTCGATGACGCCTATGATCCGACGGATCGGACAGCCGCATTCGGCGTGGCCGTTGAAGATGAGAAGATGGCCCTTGGCGTGATCTACCAGAATTCCGACCGGACCTGTTTTGAAGAAACAACCACGGTTTATGGGGATAACAGAGGCCCATTTTACGCAAGGGAACCGGACCTTGAAAAACTCAACGATCTCATAGATTCCAAACGCGGGACGTAAGCAGGCTAAGGATTGTATTGGCAGGCATAGAAGCGCAGGACATTACCTGGTCCTCGCCGGCAGTCGGACCATTTCGTTCATATGGCAAAGCCTTTGAACTCTGACTCCCGTGATACGGGATCTTCGACGGTCCCAAAGGACCAGGTTTCTTAAATCGAGTAAAATTCGGGTCCAAAGGGCCCGGCTTTGGTTCACGCCAGAGGGGTGAAGCATGCCGAACCAGAGTTCGGGAAGGTCATGCCTGTCTTTTCAAGGTCATATCTCACAAAAAAATACCACCGAACTTCACAGCGAGCCAATATTTGGGGTTTACGCCCGTGAGCCATTTGGAATCTTCGAGGAGTCACTTAAACCCCTCATATTGGCTCGCCGGTTACAAAGCCTATAGATATGGCCTTGAAAAGATAGGCATGATCGGACTATTTCGTTCATATGACAAAGCCTTTGAACTCTGACTCCCGTGATACGGGATCTTCGACGGGCCCAAAGGACCAGGTTTATTGAATCGAATGAATGACAGCATGTTTTCGGTTTCGCATTCCGTCAGTCGCGCAAAATCATCTCGAGTTCCTCCTGGATGTATTTGATTCGATCCACATCCTCTTCCGCAATTTTCCCTTCTGATTCTACGACGCCGATCCTTTTTTTCAGCGATTCGATCTCTTTTTCAAGATCAACAATGTCATTAAGCATGACCGTTTTAAGGTCCGGCAAAGGTTTAAACGCTCTAGGCTCCTCAAAACTGACTTCCTTCGGTTTAAGTATTAGCTGTTCTTTCCATTTGGGGATATGGGCTTTTAACTTAAAGCGCTCGCCTATTTTTTCAGCCAGAACCTCACTGGCACTTTGCTCCCCATGGACAACAAAGACTTGAGGCTCGGATTCAAAATGGGAGATCCAATGAAGAAGATCCTCTTGATCCGCATGGGCGGAGAACCCTCCGATAGTAAATGCCTTTGCCCTTACAGACACATTTTCCCTGAATATTTTAACCTGTTTTGCGCCATCGACGATCTTTCGACCCGTTGTGCCTTCCGCCTGGTACCCCACGATCACGATGCTTGCGCCGTCCCTCCAGAGATTATGTTTCAGATGGTGTTTGATTCGCCCTGCCGTGCACATACCATTTGCGGATATGACAATCGCAGAGCCGGATTTTTCGTTTATGGCTATGGATTCTTCTGTTTTAGGGGTGAATTGAAGATTGGGCATGTCAAAAGGATCATCTCCCCCTTTGACAATAGCCTGAGCTTCCTCATCATAATATTTCTTGTTTTTCCTGAAGATTTCAGTTGCCTTAATGGCAAGGGGGCTGTCTAAATAAACCGGTATATCCGGCAAAAGACCGTCTCGTTGAAACTTGCCCAGCACATAAAGTATTTCCTGGGTCCTTTCAACGGCAAAGGCAGGTATGATAATTTTTTCCCCGTGTGACACGCTGAAGCGAATCGCTTCCAGAAGCTCATCCACACTTTCCTCAAAAGAACGATGCAGGCGATTGCCATAAGTAGATTCGATGAAAAGATAGTCGGCATCAAAGACCTCATGGGGATCCTTGACGATTAGCTGATCATTCTTTCCTAAATCCCCCGAAAAGACGATTTTGACGCTCTCGCCGTTTTCTTTTATCCACAGTTCCAGAATCGATGAACCCAGTATATGCCCTGCGTTTCTCATTCTGGCTTTCATGCCGGGTGCACTGTCAATCATCTGATCCCTCTCAACCGGCGATAATAGTCGGAGACTCTCTTCCGCATCCTTCATTGTGTAGAGCGGCAAGACCTCCGGTTTCTTCTGTCGTTTATTCTTTCGAGTCCGCCACTCTGCATCCATCTCCTGAATATGGGCGGAATCGCGAAGCATGATCTCGCATAGTTCGGCTGTGGGTGGGGACGTAATGATATTTCCCCTAAATCCGTCCTTGACCAACTTCGGAATCCTTCCGCTGTGGTCAATATGGGCGTGGGTTAAGAACAGGATGTCAATTTCTCCCGGATTAAATCCCCAATCTTCCCAGTTCTTGTTCTCAGATTGTCTGCCGCCTTGAAATAAACCACAGTCCACCAGCACTTTTGCCCCTTTGGGGCTTTCAATCAGATAACACGATCCGGTCACCCCGCCCACACCTCCCAAACAGCTTACTCTAACCATCTCTTTTGCCTCCTATGATTTTTTGACTCCTCATTAGAATCTGTGGGTTCATATGTAAAGCGGAAGAATAGGACAAATTGAAAATCCATGGATCTTCGCAGTCATGTTTGCCCTTATTTTTCGACTTCACCATCGGAAGTGGATATTCGGGAAAGGTGGCGAAATCTTTTCTACGATTCCAAAGCTTCCCCGCTAGTCACTTCGAAAAAACCTCGCCACCTTTCTTCAGTTGAATGCCAATCCACCTTACTCCACCCACAGATTCTCATGGGGAGCCATAACTTTTTTGTGATCCTTTTATTAGATTTATCGCAACAACTCAGCGGCTTGCCGAATCAGTCATTTTGAGCAAGCCCTTAAGCGAAGGAATCCCTCACCATGATTCTTGCATCCGCCACAACACATCTCTTCGCATTACACATGACCGGATTCAGATCAATGGACTCGATCCAATTCTCAATTTCCATGACCAGGGCGGAAAAGGTCATGATCAGGCTGCCCAACGCCTGCAAATTGACCGGTTCAGAGCCTCTATATCCTTTGAGCAATTGGCCGGCCTTAAGCCCGTTGATCATGTAATCCACATCCTGCCGGTTTAAAGGCGCCATCCTCAGGGTCGTATCCTGATAGATCTCCACACCGGTTCCTCCGATTCCCAGAAGGACTACCGGCCCGAACTGATAGTCTATTTTGGCTCCCACAATCAGCTCCGTTCCCGAGGCCATCTCCTCCACAAGGACCCCGGAAAACCCTTTAATAGCGCTGTAACGCTCAAAAACAGTTGAGAGTGTTTTATCATCCGCAATGCCGACCGCCACACCGTCAACATCCGACTTGTGGAGGGCCTCAGGAGAGACCACCTTGGCCACAACGGGATAACCGATTTCTTCTGCGAACTGCAACGCCTCTTCCAGTTGATGCGCCCATCGAAACCTTGTGGTTTCCAGCCCTGCCAGGCCCAGAAGGCGCTTGGCCTCGGGCTCCAATACCCACCCCAATTCTCTTGAAGGGAGCAGGATTTCTCTGATCTCTGTTTTCAGCATGGTTGAAATCTCCTCATGGCTTCGACCATCAATATGGCCCCTTCAATGGATGGAGAAACCGGCACACGATTCAGCTCGAAACCTTCTATGAGCATACTGTACTTATCCACATGGGGCACGTAGGCGATCAAAGGTTTTCGCGCCCTTTGAAAAACCTGACTCAGCATGGCTCCCAGGTCAGATGTTATGCCCGGCAAATAGGGAAGCAGGAGCATGACGACGCAATCGATTTCAGATGTTTCACTCAAAATTCTTGCAACGACAGAGAAATCTTCATCCACGGCACTTCCGGTCAGATCAATCGGGTTTTTCACTGACGCAATGGATTGAATGCTGGGGGCCAGTTTTCCTCTGATCTCTTCCTGAATCATTTCGGACAACACAGGAACAGAAATTCCATGATCCGCACATGAGTCCACAGCCATGGCGCCGTGGCCGCCACTGCCGGTGATAATGCCCACTCTTCCTTTGATGGGTTCCTGATAACAGCTTAAAGATTCACAAAATGAGACCAACTCGCTATCGTTCTTGGCCTCCACTACACTAAATTGAGAGAGCACCTCGGAAAAAACCTTGTAATCGCCGGCAAGAGATGCTGTGTGGCTGGATACCGCACGCACGCCCTCCGGGCTTTTGCCGGACTTGAGCATAATCACGGGTTTGACACACTGGTCCGCGGCCAGCACGAATTCCCGTCCCTCATTTCTTTCAAACCCTTCCACATAGAAAGCGATCACCTTGGTCTTTGGATCCTCCATCAGGTATCCTAGAAGGTCTATTTCGCGAATCATTGCCTTATTTCCGATGCTTACAGCCAGGGAAAGGCCCACGCCTTCACCGGCGAACCTGAGCATCTGATCAACGAGTATGCCGCCGCTCTGGCTCACCATGGCCACGTTTCCGGGTTCCGGACGGACCATACGTTCGATGGGAAGGAAAAAGCTATCCACATATGAAGGGGCATAGATCCCCAGGCAGTTGGGCCCGATCACAGGAAAATCCGCTTCTCCGGCAATAGATGCCATACGATCCTGTAAATCCTTTCGGCCTGTTTCTGCAAATCCCCCTGAAATCACCACTGCCCCGCCCACATTTGCCTTAATACATGCTTCAACCACATCAGGCACCTGTTCTGCACGTACGGCAATGACTGCCAGGTCAATCTCCTCAGGGATATCGGCAATATGCGGGTAGACCGTCTCTCGCTGAAGGATGCCTCCTCTGGGATTCACGGGGAAAACCCGTACCGGATACCGGAGGTGGTTCTTGTTATAGATAACATTTGCCGGATGCCTATCATTGGTCAAGGAAACACCGACAACCGCCATACTTTTTGGTTGAAATAAGGACTGAAGTTTCAATGCTACTTCCTCCAATAAGAACTTCTGGCTCTCTTTGAATGACCAGCCTTGTCACACTAATAATAATGGAAGCGAAAACGGGTCTACTCCCTTCAATATGAATGCGCCCATGTCAAAAACCTCAGGGCACTTAATCCGGTTGTCTTTCTAATTTAGCCGGCAATGATTATAGCAAGGCCATGGGTTTGTTCAATTTAAATAACTAACATTTTGTTTTTTTTCGTCTTTTTATTTCATGGCGCCCAAATTAACACGGCGCCCATTCTCTGAGATTTCCTTAAGTTTTGATATGAATGCCGCGATATGTTAAGATCCTTCGGAGAAATCATATCATCCTTTCGATTTTGCTTTCTCATTAAAAAAACGCCCTAATCAACAAAGGCTTTTAGATCAAGTCTTGAATATCATATAAACACCCCCTGTTTGCCTCACTATGTCCCGGCGGCAAGAGGAGTCCGCACGAATTTGATACTAAATGGAGGGGAGATTATGGATTTAGAGGAAAAAATACGGACCATATTTCCTCAAGAGACGGGTATTCCCGAAAAGTTCTTATTAAAGACCCCTATCGACCAGGACGAATATTTGATCAACGGCGAACTTCGCCATTGGGGCGGTCCCATGCAGGATGTCTTTTCCCCGGTTTGTGTACAAACCTCCTCCGGGCCGACGCCCAAGCTTATCGGCAGATATCCGCTTTTCACGGAAAAAGAATCCTCCGAAGCCCTCGAGGCCGCTGCCGGTGCTTACAACAATGGAAAAGGACTGTGGCCTACCATGTCCGTCGGCAAAAGAATCCGACATGTGGAAGAGTTTGTCTACCGCATGAAGGAAACAAAAGAGCCCGTGGTCCGCCTATTGATGTGGGAGATCGGCAAGTCTTACAGAGATTCTGAAAAGGAATTCGATAGAACCGTCGAATACATCAACGACACCATTGATGCGTTAAAGGACCTTGATCGGATTTCATCGAGGTTTGTCATCGACCAAGGCATCATAGGCCAGATTCGCCGAGCCCCGTTAGGGGTCGCCCTCTGTATGGGGCCCTTCAATTATCCACTGAACGAGACTTTCGCCACACTGATCCCCGCCTTGATTATGGGAAATACGGTCATTTTCAAACCCCCAAAACATGGTGTCCTCCTCTATGGGCCCCTGCTGGAGGCCTTTCGGGATGCTTTTCCAAAAGGGGTGGTCAACACGGTCTACGGAGACGGCAAAACCATTATTCCCCCCTTGATGACTTCCGGCGGCATCGATGTCCTCGCCTTCATCGGAACGAGTCCCGTGGCCGATTTTCTAAAAAGACAACATCCAAAAGCCCACCGATTGCGCTGCGTATTGGGTCTGGAAGCAAAAAACCCGGCTATTATTCTCCCCGACGCCGATCTGGATCTCTCTGTTAGAGAATGTGTCCTGGGATGCCTTTCCTTCAATGGCCAACGGTGTACGGCCTTAAAAATCCTTTTTGTTCACACTGAAGTGATAGAGTCGTTTCTCGCCGGGTTATCAGGGGCTATCTCAGAACTCAAAATCGGAATGCCCTGGGAAGAAGATGTCTTTGTTACCCCGCTCCCGGAATCGGGTAAACCGGCCTACCTCGGCGGACTCGTAGAAGATGCCGAACATCTTGGGGCGCAGGTCAATTATGCCGGGGGTACGACGCATGGAACATTCTTCTATCCGGCCGTGCTCTATCCGGTCCACGATGGGATGAGGGTTTACAGGGAAGAGCAGTTCGGCCCGGTTATCCCCGTTGTCCCTTTCGATAATATTGAAACACCGATTCAATACGTCGTTAAATCCGATTATGGCCAGCAATTAAGTATCTTTGGAAGGGATGCCGAGGGGATTGCAGGCCTCATCGATCCCCTGGTCAACCAAGTGTGCAGGGTGAACATTAACAGCCAGTGCCAACGGGGTCCGGACACCTTCCCCTTTACCGGTAGAAAGGATTCGGCTGAGGGGACGCTGTCGGTTTCGGATGCCCTGCGCGTATTTTCAATAAGGACCCTGGTGGCGGCCAAAGAGACGGATATCAACAAGGACATTTTGACGAAGATCGTGAGAGAGCGCAAATCGAATTTTCTTTCTACGGACTTTATTCTTTGATATCCTCATAAAAGGTCTGTCCCGTGCCTCTTGCGAGTCCGTTGTCTTTTTGAGAAGAGGACTCAAATGCTTTACACAGCACCGTTTCATTTC
>CAZCCX010000015.1:0-17594 GCA_964497115.1 uncultured Desulfobacteraceae bacterium | reverse complement strand
CCCTCGATGTTCAACTGAAGTGTACCATCATATCATTGCGTACTCATTAACCGGAAGAACCAACTGCCTCCTCGGCAATATCTATCCAAACCAAGGGAACCGGAGCCTAATTCGTACAAACACAAATCCCATGATATCAATAAGTTATCCAACTATAAGCTAACGCGGACTTTCGCAACCAAGTACTACGACCTTGAGGCTCTCGAAAGGCCTGCCTGATTCTTGAAGATCTGATACGGGCCGAGTGGACATATCTACACAAATTCCCGCAATTTCATCCTTTTTTTGGGAAGACAGTGCTCAAGCCACTTTACCCATATTCGCTTGTTCACCTCACAAGCTTTCCATCTTGGCCACGGCAGATACACCCCCAATATCATTGGGCTATAACTTTGTTGACACACAAGTATTATACTACTATATTAAGGAAGTATTCATCACTGATGACGCCGAATATCCTGACCTATTTGCAGACGATAGGAATATCGGTTTTATTCCAGATCAGAAAAGATTTTTTTAGCCTCAGGAGGTTGGTATAAAATAAGCAGTCAATGGAGGTATCGTTCATGGCTAAAGACAAAAAAAGTGTACCCGATAAGGCCGCAAAAAAGAAATACTCAAGGCGTGATTTCTTAGCTGTCGGCGGAACCGCTCTCGCGGGCGGCGCTCTGACGGTTTATCCGGCCAAAACAACGGCAGCGGAAAAAGAAGACGAATACGCGCTATCAACCAGGTATCTGGTTTATGACAGCAAACACTGCGCCGGATGCTACAGCTGCATGATCGCATGCTCCCTTGTCCACGAGGGTGAAGCCAACTTATCCCTGTCCAGGATTCAGGTTCACCGGGCGGTACTTAATGAATATCCGTTTGATATTGAGATAAATGTATGCAGGCAATGTCCGGAGCCCCTATGCGTGGAGAACTGTCCCACCGGGGCCTGCCACATCAGCGCCGAAAACGGCAACATTCGGATGATTAATGCCGAGGAATGCATCGGTTGCAGAACATGCATAGAATCCTGTCCGTTTATTCCCCACCGTCCTATATGGAATCATATAACAGGAAAAGCCACCAAATGCGATTTGTGCACGGACACGCCCTATTATAATAAAAAAGGCGGGATCAACGGCACTCAAGCTTGTGTTGAAGCCTGTGTCGCAAATGCTTTAAAGGTTGTAAAGGAACTTCCGGATCAGATCGATATTATCGGATACGACCGGAACCTTCAGCCGCCGAGAAAAGCCAACACGGGTTTTCCCTTCGGAGCCCCGAAGGCTAAGTCAAAATCAGAAACTTCGCCGGATGCGAAATAAGAAAAGGAAAGGAGTACAGTTATGGCTACGCCAGGATTTGCGGGAAAAATATTATTGGTCAATCTTACCAATAAGGAAATCAAAGCGTTAGATACCGAAGAGTATGAGCCATATGGCGGCGGGCATGGTATGGGCACGGCTCTTTTCTGGGAGTATTGCGTGGCTCCCGGAGACTGGGACCTTCAGGACGCCTTCCATCCAAAAAACATGGTTTCTCTGATGACCGGCCCTTTGTCCGGCACAGGGGTCCCCCATGCAGCCAGGACGAGTGTTTCGGGATTGTCTCCACAGTGTTATCCCATACAGTGGTTCTGTCACAGTAATTTCGGCGGCATGTTTTCCACCTGGCTTAGAATGGCGGGTTGGGACGGTGTGGCGGTCATCGGTCGGGCGGAATCTCCCGTCTATATCAATATCGTCGACGACAAGGTTACGCTGGAAGACGCCAAAGCCCTATGGGGTCTGAATTCATGGGAATGCCAGGAAGAGATATGGAAAAGGTCCGGTATCCGTTATGGACGGGAGTGGCAGGAAATTGATGACAGATATACCCTGCAAAGGCCCGCTATTGTAACCATTGGACCGGCCGGCGAAACCATGACCCGGGTTGCTTCGCTGATACACGGCGGCGGCAGCGGCGCCGGTCAGGGCGGATTCGGCGGGGTTTTCGGATCCAAAAACCTGAAAGCAGTCGCTGTTGTTGGCACAAAGAGTATAAAAATAGCCGACCCTAAGGGATTAAGGGACGTAAGGGAATGGTATGACAGGACCTGGCCGCCGGGCCCCGGTTTCGGCGGATTCGGCCCTCCATCCATTCAATCCTGCTGCGTTGGTTGCGGCACCAAGAGGAAGTGCCATAACCGGGACAGGGCTCACAGCAAGGATTCCGACGACTGTGCGGAATCCACATTTTTTAGTCTTATGCCTGAGTATGGAATTGACCGGGAGACGTTAGCGCCGATTAACCAGAAGGGAACAGATTTAGTCCAGCAGCTCGGGATCAATGCAATGGAAACCTGCTTCATGGGGCCCATGTCCTTTGACACTTCCCATAATCCGGATTTTCCTATTCAGCCGCAGGTTCCCGCCTATACGGCCCTGGGCTGGTATATGAAGAAGATGTATGACATGGGCGTCATCGGCCCCGGAACAAAATATGATATGGCACCCCTTAATATGAAGGATTTCGCCACACCGGAATTCATGGAAATCTATGGGATCGCGCTTGCAAAGCGTTTTGGGTTAGGAGACCTTCTGGCTGAAGGGACCGCCCGTTTTGCCGAGAAATTGGGAAGGACGGATGACTTCAATACCCTGTGCAGGCTAACCATGTGGGGGTACCAGGATCACTGGTCCATGCCCGGGGTCGACTGGGCTTACGGCAATTTGATGGATTCCCGTGACATCAACAGCCATGACATGAGCTTTGGTAGGCCCTTCAGCCGCGGTGGTGGTGGAGGTGGAAATTGGACATGTGATAAATTTGTGAAAGTCCAGGCCGAACGAACCACCCGTAATGATCCTTTCTGGTTTGATTTCGGCTGGGAGGGCAAACAGGCATACAAAACCGGCGTTTTTTCCAAACATAAGGCTGAGTTTGTTGCGTGGCGCATGCATTACTGGACCTATTACAAAGAATCGGTTGGTTACTGTGATTGGGGGTCTTACGCCAATCTGTTCGATGCAAGCCACCCCAAGGGCTATGGACATACTCCCGAAGTCGAGCCCCGATATCTCAACGCAGTCACCGGAAGGAATCACACTTTCGAGGATGGCCTGGAAATCGGCCGGCGCTCCTGGAATCTAAAACGGGCTATCTTTGCTATCCAAGGCAGACACAGAAAAATGGAGAACTTTACGGGATACTATTACAGACCCGGTGCATCCTATTGCGGATACTCGCCTGAACTGCCCATATACGACGGAAAGAAATGGGAATGGCAGAACTGCAAGGAGCTTTATTTGACCAGAGAAGGAGTGGATCAGTGGAAGACCCACTTCTACGATATTGAAGGATGGGACAAGGATACGGGCTATCCCAAACGGCGGACTCTTGAGGACCTCGGGATGAAGCATGTTGCCGATTTCCTCAAATCCAAGAATAAGTTAGGCTGAGCTTAAGAATCCATCATTTCAAGCACTTGAGGGATTTTCAGGGCACAACGCCCTGAAGATCCCTTTTTTGTTTCAGGCCAATTAATGGGGTTGGTTCCAAAACAACTAACGAAATGAATCGTGTTCAGTCCTTGATATTGGACTTAATCATACTTATCGAATTTTAAGAAATACAAGGACGCCGGCGGCTATAAGCGCTCCTGTGCTTATGAGCATGGACACTGTAGGCAGAGGCAGTCCCGCTTGAAACATAAATCCTACAATAATGGGTGAGAGAATAGCTCCGCCTCGTCCCATCCCGACGGTAAATCCAGTTCCGGATGCCCGTACATGGGTTGGAAAAGCAGCGGGAAACAGGGCGTACATACCTACTATGCCGGAATTTCCGAAGAAACCGCATAGGGCGGCGATGACTTTAATGTAATCCAGATCTGCAGGAGTACTACCCAGGAATGTTATGAATACGGCAGAGAGTGCCAGGGCAGCCATAGTCAGTTTTTTAACGTCCAAACGCAGTGTCATCAGCCCCAGTAATGTTCCGCCCAGTGCGCCGCCGATATTGGCGTATTTCAGCATATTGGCTCCTTCGGAAGCAGAAAAGCCCATGCCTACGACAACATCAGGCAACCATTTAAGTATGAAGTAATAGGTGGTGATCTGCAGAAAATAGGCAGCTGTTATTATGATAGTCGTGCTTCTCAGTCCCGGTGCGAACAAGTCCCCGAAGGATTTTTTGCGCACTTCGGGCGTAATTTCCGGCAGAACCCCAACGGCTTTATGCCCTATACGTTTCAGCGTCTTGTTAACCTTATCCAATGCACCTGCCGGCTGTTTGCGTACCAGCCAGTGAACCGATTCAGGCACCACGAAATAAAACAGCGGAATAAAGAAGGTTGTTAAAGCAGCACCGAAATAGAACACGGAACGCCAGTCGTGTTCAATAAGAAGATGACGGGCGATTTCGCCTCCAATGATGCCGCCAATCGGATACCCGATGGCCATGATGGAAACACATAAATAGCGGTTTTTGAGGTTGGAAAATTCCGCCGTTATGGCTGTAATGGCGGATAGCAGGCCACCGATACCCAGGCCCGTTATAATTCTCCAGATCGACAACTCCACGACATTGTTGACAGTCGTTACCATAAACATGCCGATGGCCATTGTTATCAGACAGCCGATCATTATTTTTCGCCGGCCGATGGTATCGGCAACCCAGCCTAACAGGATAGAGCCTACAGCCATTCCGAATAGCTCCATGGAAAGAACAATGCCGAGGCCTCCCTTATCGATACCCCATTCTGCGGCAATCCCGGTAGACGCAAAGCTAATGGACAGGACATCAATACCGTCCAGGCCATTCAGCCCGACGGTTATGGCAATAATGAACATCTGTAACATACTCATCGGAGCCAGGTCGATTGTTTCACGCGGGTCAGTATTCATGATGTCTTCTCCCTTTGTCATAGGGTTTGTGATGTTCATAACCTGTCAGTATGTGTTCGCAATATAATCAGGAATTCATAACAACTGGGATTCCGGGCGGTTGCTCATATACACCTGTCCACAGTTGTATCCCTCTAATAGTCATACCTGCATCCACGCCGGAATCGACTCTGAACTCAGCCTATTATTGAGTGGGATTGTTCTCTTCCGCTGTACGTTCGTATGTGCGCAGGCCCGGCACCAGGGTGATCAGGCCAAGAACCGAAGCGACAAAGCCTACTATTACCGCCGAAGACCGTACCATTTTATCATCGGCAAAGACATAAGTGGTGAGCCATCCTACCGCCGACGGACCGACAGTGCCGGCCACCAGATTCAGGATAAGGAAGCAGAAGGCGGTAATCTGCCCTCGCATTTCGTTGGGAGAAATGACTTGCAGTGACGTCGGTCCAAGGCTGGCGGAAACGCCGCCGAAGAAAATAGTGCCCCCGACGCAACCCAATACCCAATAGGGATTGTCAACCGCGTGGGCCAGGACGATCGGAATCAGAACCAGGGCCTCGGCCGCCATCATCAGCTTTATATAAACTGCTTTCTTGCCGGCAGCGATATATCGGTCCGCAAGCACTCCTGCCAGAGAGAGTCCGGCAGTACCGAAAATGAAGTTTGTAATCCCCAGATAGGGTCCTATTTTTGCATTGCTCCAGGCGTAACGTCTTGAAAACCATGGTACTATCCATCCCAATATGGCCCCGTTGGTCATTGCACCGAAGGTGGTGCCGCCGATTATCGATCCATAGGTCGCCCAATGCCGGCAAAGATACCGGAACGTCCCTTTGACATCCGCCTCACCGCTTTGTTCTTTGCGGGTCGGTTCCCTAATGGTCTTCATCGCGAGAACGAACAGTATCCCGGGTAAACCCACAATCACAAAGGATAGCTGCCAGGGTTTCACATGTCCCAGTAGGGCAATGTCCCGGGGGCCGACGCTTAATGCATACTCGGTAACCAGCCCTCCGCAGATATTGGCGGCAAAAGTCCCGAACATGATACCGCCGGAAAATACATTGAGCGGCAGGCTTCGTTTTTCCCGGGGGAAATAGTCGGCGATCAACGAGTAGGCGCAAGGCACCAGGCACGCTTCTCCGATACCGACTCCCATTCTCGTGAGAAACAGTTCCCAGAAACCGTCGGCCTTGCCGGAAAGTATGGTCATGACGCACCACAGGGCAATACCTAAAGCGAGCTGACCACGACGGGTGCGGGAATCGGCAAGCCGCCCCAACGGGATACCCATAACAGAGTATGTCACGGTAAATGCCATACCCTGGATCAGGCTGAATTGAAAATCATTAATCAGTAAATCAGCCCGGATCGGGTCAACCAGATAGAGGATGATCGCCCGATCCACGAACGACAAGGTATAGGTCAGGTACAACACCATCACAACGTACCAACCATACCCGACCGACGGATATATTGATGTTGACTTAGTGCTATTATTCATAGGATTCGATACCTCTCTGCAAATCACGATTAGAAATCAGATGGCGCCTGCGCTCATTCTTATTGACTCTCTAAAAATTCGAGTTAAGAGGAATAAAGGACTCGCAAACCTGGTTGGCATAAGCCTGACATGCGGTAAAGGTTTTGAGTGCCTTAGCATAGTTGTATGCGGACTCATTTACAAGCCCAAAGACGGCAAGGAAGAGAAGATTTTCGATATATTTGAATGGCCCCGCCCATAAGCGGCGGGATGCCCCGTAAACGGGACGATGTGTTCCCATATTCCAAACAAAGGGGAACCGTTCGACCTAGAGGCTCTCGACAGGCAAATGGTTCGCTATTATGGCCACTAGTCCAATGTGGCCCATGGCAAACGGAAAAACAGCGCTCAAACCGCTTTACCCATGTTCATTCCTTCACCTCACAAGCTTTCCATCTTGGCCACGTCAGATACACCCACAATAAAATGAGGCGACTTATTCATTGACATACGAGCCAGAATTCCCCTAGACTCACACCACAAAAAGGAAGTCTCTATCAACCAGTGCCAAAAGGAGGAACCAATGCAGACAAATATTATTGCCCTGAGTCCTGAAGAAATGCCCCGCCAATGGTATAACATCCTGGCAGACATCAAAATGAACCCGCCCCTCGGACCGGATGGGAATCCCATTTCACCGGATGACCTTGCGCCGGTATTTCCCATGAATCTCATCGAACAGGAAGTCAGCCCAGAAAGATGGATCGACATTCCTGAAGAGGTCTTGAATATTTACGGCATATGGCGGCCATCTCCGCTTGTTCGAGCTGTGGCTCTGGAAAAAGCCTTGGAGACACCGGCTCATATCTATTTTAAGAATGAAAGTGTAAGCCCCCCCGGCAGTCATAAACCAAATACAGCCGTGGCCCAGGCATACTACAACAAAGTCTTTGGCATCAAACGACTCACCACTGAAACCGGTGCCGGTCAGTGGGGCAGCGCCCTGTCATTTGCCTGTTGTCAGTTCGGTCTCGAATGCAAGGTTTTCATGGTCCGAGTGAGTTTTGACCAAAAGCCCTACCGCAAAGCCATGATGCAGGCCTGGGGCGGCATGTGTCTGGCCAGCCCCAGCACCGAAACCAATGCCGGCAGACAGATTCTCGAAAAGGACCCGGACACGCCAGGCAGCCTTGGCATGGCCATCAGCGAGGCCGTTGAGGCGGCGGTCAGCGACCAAAGCGGCGAGACCCGTTATTCCCTTGGCAGTGTGCTCAACCATGTAATGCTTCACCAGACTATCATCGGCATGGAGGCCAAACTTCAGATGGAGAAGGCTGGCGAATATCCCGATGTGGTCATCGGTTGTGCCGGTGGCGGCAGTAATTTCGCCGGATTGGCCTATCCCTTTGTCTATGACAAGATAAACGGCAAGCAAATCGACATCTATCCGGTGGAGGCGGTGGCCTGTCCTACCATGACCCGGGCTCCTTACGTCTATGACCACGGGGATACAGCCCGTTACACGCCGTTGCTGCCGATGCATAGCCTCGGACACACATTTGTACCGCCCCCTGTGCACGCCGGTGGGCTGCGATACCACGGCATGTCACCGACAGTCAGCCAACTCATAGTAGAAGGTATCATTGAGCCAAAAGCCATATCCCAAATAGATGCCTATGTGGCGGGCACCATGTTCGCCCGCACGGTCGGGATCATCCCGGCCCCGGAAACCAACCATGCGATTGCTCTGGTTGTGGAGGAGGCCAAAAAAGCCAAAGAGACCGGAGAAGAAAAAGTGATACTCTTTAATTACAGCGGCCATGGTCTGCTTGATCTGGGTTCATATGAAAAATACTATGCGAATGAGCTCGAAAACTACGGCCTGCCAGATGCGGAGTTAGAGGCCTCGGAAAAGGTCTTTGAAGACTTCCCAAAACCTGAAATGCTGAAAAGCAAGGGTTAACAAAAACCTGGCGCACACAAACTGATCTGATATGAAAAAAAGGGAGGTTTGACGATGAAATCAAAAAAGATCATGGGGGTTTTTATAGGAATGGCCTTTTTTCTCTCGGGGGCTGCAACAACTGCGGCCTATGACGAGCCGCCCGTCAATCTGGGCTTCACCAGCTTCCTGGACGGCGCACCACCGGCCGGCCCCGGCTCTTATCTGACCCAGTATCTGCAATACTGGACCTCTGACGACTTTAAGAACTCCCGAGGGAATTCCCTATTACCCCCGGTAGCGGGTGAAGAACTGGATGCCTGGATTAGTCTGACCCAGTTCATTTATCAATCCAATACAGAAGTGCTGTTTGGTGGGAAATGGGGCCTTGATATTATTCTCCCCTATGTATCCCTTGATGTCGGCTATGATATTGTCGCACCATTTCCTGAGGACAATGGATCCGGATTCGGTGACCTTCTGGTTGGGCCATACCTGCAATGGGGTCCTGTCATGGGTCCCGAAGGGCCGATATTCATGCACCGCGTTGAATTCCAGCTGATTTTTCCCACCGGAAAATACAGTAATAACAAAGAGCTAAACCCAGGCAGTAATTTCTTCTCCTTTAATCCCTACTGGTCCGGGACCCTTTTCTTCACCCCACGTTTGACAGCCTCGACCCGTATCCACTACCTCTGGAACGACGAAAATGATAGTCCCAACCGTAGCTTCGGTGGCGCCGGTGATACCCAGGCGGGTCATGCCATCCATGCCAACTTCGCCATGGCCTATGAAGTCCTGCCCAAGCGCCTGCGGCTGGGAGTAAACGGTTATTATCTCAAACAGCTTAGTGAGACCGAAGTAGACGGCCATAAACTCAGCGGATCAAAAGAACAGGTCTTTGCCATAGGACCGGGTTTGCTCTATCACTTTTCTCCGGATGCCCATTTCTTCTTTAATGCGTTCTTTGAATCATCCGCGGAAAACCGTCCTGAGGGTAAACGCTTAAACGTTCGGTTCGTCTACCACTTCTAGGACACATTTCCCTTTGGCCGGACGATCCATCCATATGTCGATCGTCCGGCTAACGGGATTCGCAGACACCATCGCCCTGCTGCTTCATGAATCACTCGTACCAATGCCCCATTAACTCTCTTTGTTTAATGGTAGAATAGAATGGGTGAAATAACCACGCCGCCGGATGACAAGTATATGATTCGATGCCCCAGACTGGGACATCAGATCTACTTTTCTTATTGCCGGTCTGAAAACCATGGACTTCCCTGTACTAAGGTCCTTGATTGCTGGTATACTCATTTCAATGTGGAAGACCATTTAAGACAAGAGCTTTCACCAAAACAGTGGGAAAGCACTTTCTCAAAACCCATCAAGCCAAAGACGGCTTCCTTGATTGATTTGATTAAACAGGCAAAGAAGAGAACTGAAGGTGAATAGACTTTTATCTGCCTTTTGTCTCCTTTCTGAGACATTACAACCAGAAGGGCTTTTGCTAGGTTACCTGCCACAGATAGCACTAGAATAGATAGCCGATCGCCTCCCGCAACAGGAATACCGCAAACCCGAATAGAATTATCCCAAGCACCCTCATCAAATACAGATAAATCTTCCCCTCAAAGATAGTCCGAAATCTGTTGACCACTATTGCAGTAAAGACCTTTGAACCAATAAGGAAGCAGTAAAAGGAAGAGATAAACACCCACGGCGCCGCAAGGTTATTCTGATACGCCTTGAGGATAAAGGGGACACCCACCGTGGACCAGAACAGATAGGGATGGGGATTTAAGACATTGACGAGCATTCCTTTTCTGACGGACCGGGGTTGAATCGACGAGGCCTCTACCCTTACAGGGCCTATTCTAATTGTCTCGAATGACAGGTAGAGGACATAGAGCCCACCTGCTGCGGCAATAGTCCCCAGTACAGGTTCAACTGTGGATAATTGTTTCAGGATGAAAAAGGAGAACAGGATTATGGGTGCATCTGTTAAAATAGGGGCTGCCGCCACTAACACGCCTTCCCTGACGCTGTGTTTAACTGTTTGAGTGACAACCAATGTCATAAGGGGTCCCGGCGAAAACCCGGATGAAAGACCAAACATAACCCCCACTATTAATGCTTTAAACATAGGGGACGTACTCAACTTTTAGACATTTAGCTATTCATCAAATATATATTAAAATGCGAAGCCTTCTTGAGTCTGTGTGTTTTTAGAGATATTGTGCACATGTTGCCTAAAATTCAAAGAGCATGTAATGTAGTTAGTTAGTCAAATATCGCATCCACAAATTCCGAGGCATCAAAAGGTCGCAAATCGTCCATCTTCTCCCCTATGCCAATAAACCGCACAGGAAGTCCGAGTTGATGACATATGCCCACGACGATACCCCCCTTGGCCGTGCCGTCCAGCTTTGTCAGGACGATGTCGGTCACCCCCAGCGCCTTATGAAACAGGTCGGCCTGGGAGATGGCGTTCTGCCCGGTGGTCGCATCCAGTATCAGCCAAGTCTCATGGGGTGCCCCGTCGAGTCTTCCATTGGCCACACGCCTAACCTTCTCCAGTTCGTCCATGAGGTTGACCTTGGTGTGGAGGCGACCCGCTGTGTCTATGATGACCACGTCGGCCTTTCTTGACTGGCCTGCGGAAATGCCGTCGAAAACCACGGCAGACGGATCGGCCCCTGTGTCTTGCTTAATCACTTCCGCCCCTACCCGTTTACCCCAAATGGCCAACTGTTCGACAGCAGCCGCCCGAAATGTATCAGCGGCAACCAGCATCACCTTCTTGCCCTCATTCTTGAAACGATGAGCGACTTTGCCGATGGTGGTCGTTTTTCCCACACCATTGACCCCGATCACCATAATGATCAAAGGCTCCCCAGGTGTGAGGCTTTGGCGCTCAACTTGGGGCACGTGAAGGAAGGATCGGATGTTTTCCTTGAGGATGCCCTTGAGCTTTTCAGGATTATCAAGCTCTTTTCTGGCCACCGCCGATTGAACAAGGTCTATGAGTTCCTGTGTGGTCTGTACACCCAAATCGGCTGTGAAAAGGATTTCTTCCAGTTCATCCAAAAGCGCATCATCAATCTGTTTCTTGCCAAAGACCAATTGATCCAGTTTTCCCGCTAGACCGGACCTTGTCTTTGAAAGGCCTTGTTTCAGCCTTTCGAAAGGACCAGATGCCTTCCCGTTCTTTCCTTCTTCTTCCCGGTTCTTCTTGTTTCCAAACAACTTCATCCCAAACGAATTTCCTTTCTTTATCAGCGACCTATCGTGACCTCGGCCTTTTCGTTTGAATCCTTGTCGAAGATCCCGTGACCTTTACGGGGAACCCTAGACTCCTCGAACCCCTTACGTATCTTGCGATTCTCTTGGAGAGTGTCTTGATGTAACAAGCGACTCTTTTTCAGATGACCCATCTATATACTAACCAAAAAAGAGAAAGCAATAGGAAGTGGGCGACATCCCAATGTTCCGATGTTCCGCTTGCCGCTTCCTACTGCTCTTGAGGTGAATTAAGGGGCTAATTCTGTCTAAATTTCTGAAGATTTACGGATACCATCTTTGATATCCCAGCCTTCTCCATGGTGACACCGAAAAGACTATCCACAATTTCCATAGACCGACGGTTATGGGTGACAAGGATAATCTGGGAGTATTTCTTGATTTCATTCAAGAGTTCATTGAACCGGTTGATATTCGCCTCATCCAGGGGCGCATCCACCTCGTCCAACAGGCAAAACGGACTGGGTTTGATCAGATAAAGGGAAAACAGCAGAGCCATGGCCACAAGGGCCTTTTCACCACCGGAGAGGAGTCCCATGTGGCTCAGTCTTTTGCCCGGAGGGCGGACTTCCACGAGGACGCCCGTTTCCAGAGGTTTTTTCTCATCTATTAATCTGAGGCCTGCGCTTCCGCCACTAAACAAGATCGGAAAAACCCGTTTCAGTTTGCTGTCCACTTCATGGAATGTCTCCATAAACGTTTCCAAAGATGTTTTGTTGATCTTCTTAATGGCCTTGTCCAGAGAATCAATGGACAGTAAGAGGTCTTCTCTCTGGCTGACCATAAAATCGTGCCGCTCTTTTAAGGCCGCATGTTCCTGAATCGCGGTCAGATTGACCTCCCCCAGCCCCTCCTTTTGCCTCTTCTTGCGCTCAAGCGACTCCCTCGTCTCCAGTTCATCGAAGCCATCTTTCAGGTGCTCTTTGTAGATCTCCGGTAAGTTCAGATTGAATTTTTCTTTGACCGTTTCAACAAGACCGTTCATCTTATACCCGATTTCGGAATGCTCCAATTTGGCATTATTGAGCTTTTCCCTGAGAATCTCCAGTTCTCCTCGCAGACTCTCTCCCCCCTTGCCTTCCTCTCGAATCTTGAGATGAAATTGATTTCGATCTCTTTCCGCCTCATTAACAACCTCTTCAGCTGTTGCCATGTTTTTGCCGAGACCCACCAGTCGATTACGCGAAACCTCTTCCCTCTCCAGGCATTCTTTATACATTCGCTGTGCCGCTAAAATATCTTCGTCTATGCGTTCCAGTTTCTTTTCAGTCTCATAGGTGAATTCGTCAATCCTATCGATTTCACGAAGAAGACCTTTTTCTTCTTCTTGACAGATGCTATGATCCATCTTCAGCTTCTGCCCCTCATTTCGAATCTCCTCATATTCCACTTCACACTCTTTCAATTCGTTCTCCTTTTGAAGCAGATACCTTTGTTGTTCCTTCCTCTTGTCTTCGGAGAGTCTGAGTTCTGACGCAATGTCGCTTATGGCCTTTTCGTGGGACAATTGATTTTTCCTGTTTTTCTCAAGCTCTTCGGCAATCCGGTCTGATAGTTTTTTCTGCTGATCCAGCTCTTGTCCCAGCTGGAATATCACCTTATCCAGATCATTCAATTCTTCCTGCTGTTCGGATTTTTCGTCCAACAGGTTTTCCAGAGAGGTGTTCTGTCCTTCTATCTCCTGGTTGACGGTTGTGAGTTTACTGTTGAGCTCTTCGACCTTTCTTTCGAATTGGTCTGCGTTCTGTTCAAGCTCCTTGATCTCTCTTTTTCTGCCAAGAATGCCATGGGAGCTGTGGGCAAGCTTGCCACCGCTGATGACGCCTCTGCTATCCACTGTATCCCCATCAGGGGTCACTAGACATGTGTCCCTGCCATTCGATCTCCATACGGCAATGGCTTGGTCTAGATCTTTTACCAGGACTGCATTGCCCAAGAGAGCGCTGATTAGGGGCCTGTAAGGGTCTGAAACAGAGACAAGGTCTGCCAGGAGGGGAAAACTGCTATGATTGTTCCGGCCATTTTCCTTGTCCAGATCTGCAATGGGAACAAAACTGCCCCTTCCCTTGGCCTTGAGTTTGAGATAGTCCACCGCCTCTTTGCCATCCGTCTGACTCTCCACAATAATATATTGGAGTTTGTCTGCCAGCACGGCTTCCACAGCTTGTTCATATTTGGAGTCTACCTTTATAACATCCGCCACCAGGCCCTTTATCCGGCCCTCACGTCGCGGTTGAAGATCGCTCGCTTTCATGATGGTCCGGACACCCACCTTGTATCCTTCAAAATTTTCCGTCATGGAGCGTAGGCTGGATAGTCGAGATTGATAGATGTTCAGGTCGGCCTCTACCAGCTTGAGTTCGGATTCCAAGACCTTTTTGGCTTCAGTCAACTCTTCAACTCTCTGTTCTCCTCTCGAGAGATCCTCTTCCAATGCCTCAAGCTTCTGGGTTAATGCCTCCCGAGTTACGTTTTTCCTATCTGACGCCTCGGAGATCTTTTCGATTTTCAAAGCCACTTCATGTCTTTCTTTTTCGAGTCTTGTCCTGCCGTCGGTAATCTCCCCGATCCTTTTATTCAAATAGCCCGATTCCTGACTCAAGCTCATCTCCCTGGTCACTCCGGAGTTGACCTTGTCCTTTGCCCTTTCATATTCTTCCTTGACTTCATCGAGCAACCCTTTTCGTTGCCTCAGTCTCTCATCGATGAGCCACATTTCACTTTCGAGACCTTTGAAGCGTTCTCTAAGCTTCGTCACCTTCTCTTTCAGGAGTCCATTTTCTTTCTGCAATTCAGTGAGGCGCCGACCCCCGTCCTCCTTGTCTTTGACGAGACGGGCTTCCAGCTCTTTCTGCATCCTTTTCTCACTGGCCAAGGCGTCCAATGTGGCAGTTTCTTTGTTCATCACCTCTTTTGAAGCCAGGTAGGCTTCCCTGAGGCGTGAAACCTCTTTTTCCTTCTCTTCCCTCTCCAAATCCATGGTTTCGACCTTGGCCTGTATCGCGGAATATCGCGTGGAAAGAGCCATCTCTTCCTGCATCAGGGCTTCGGTGGATTTCATGTGGTGGCCTGATTCTTCTTTCAGAGTATGATAGGAATTGGCATTGAGCACCAACTCCAGGCCTTGAATCTCCTGGCTGACAGATTTGAAGCGCCTGGCCTTGGATGCCTGGTACTTGAGGGACCTCATCTGTTTTTCGACTTCACCCAAGATGTCTTCCGCCCGTTGCAGGTTCCCTTTGGTGAGATCAATCTTTCTCTGGGTTTCATCGACCTTTTTCCTGTATCTGGTAATGCCCGCCGCCTCTTCCAGCATAACTCTGGTCTCTTCAGGCTTCTGTTCTACAATGGCACTAATTCTTCCCTGTCCGATGACGGAATAAGCCCTGTTTCCAAGGCCTGTATCCATAAAAATTTCCTGGATATCCTTGAGCCTGCATGGCACATTGTTGATGAGGTATTCGCTTTCCCCTGAGCGGTAGAGGCGTCTAGTGACGGATAATTCGCTAAGATGAGAAAATTCTTGGGGAAAGCTGTGGTTACCGTTTTCAAAGAGAATTGAGACCTCTGCCATGCCCAAGGGCTTGTGGCTGTCAGCACCGTTGCAGATGACATCCTCCATATTTCGACCTCTGAGCTGTTTTGCGCTCTGTTCACCCAAGGCCCATCTTACGGCATCCACGATATTGCTTTTGCCGCACCCGTTCGGGCCGACAATGGCACTGATTCCCCATGGAAAAGGAATCTCAAGCCTGTCCATGAAGGATTTGAAGCCTGTTATGGAAATATTCTTGATTCTCATTGAAACCTCCCGCGCCGGACTTTCATCGCGCCAGAAAGATGTGGAACCTATATTCATAATTCATAGCAAATTCCCCATAGATTGTAAAGATTTAATACCACATCGTGTATAATAGAATACAGGAATAGACAACATATAGTATGACTTTGACCCATCCAACAGAAAAATATTGACAGTATTTAGGCTATTTATTTAAACTAAGCAATATCGTTAGCTAAATTGGTGAAAAATGTGAAATTTTATAACCAAACGGTCAAAAACATTCTTTTTCTGTGTGCTTTTTTCTTGCCTGTCTTTGCATTCCCCCGTGTCTCTCTGCCCCAGGAAGAAAACGAGGAAGAGACCTATGCGATTTCTCTCGTACAGACCGCGGAGGAGGATAAAGAGATTGTTGAGGTGGAGAACAAAAAGGTCTTGGCAGAGACCTATACGGTCAGAAAAAACGATCGTGTATGGCAGCTTCTCAGGGAAAGGGATTTGTTGAAGAAACACAATCTTTCTGAAATTCTTGCCACCCTCAAAGAACTGAATAGGTCTTTAACAAACCTCGATTTGATCTATCCGGGGCAGAAGATCGTCATCCCCCTTGTCATCACCCCCCTTGATGGAGAGCCCCGGGTGGCCGAAGAGACCATTGAATCTTCCCTCGAGGCTCCGATTGAGGCCTCAAGGGAGGTCCCCGTTCCCCCAGAGGAGATCAAAGACCTTGACCTGGAGAATTATACGATCAAACCGGATGATGCCCTGATCAGGGTGATAAACAGCCGCTATGATATCAGTGAAAAAGAATTATCTGATTATCTTCAATTGGTCAAGAGACTCAATCCGTCCATCGAAGATTTAAACATTGTCCACCCGGGCCAAAGCGTAAAGCTCCCTGTCTGGAGCCCCCAAATCGTCAAGGTGCCGATTCTTACTCCACCACCTTCACCGCCTTCGAGTCTTGGGGACAAGGCACAGAAACGGGAATTGGCTGTCCTGGGCCACCAATTGGGGGAGATTTTTAATCAGATGGGGGAGGAGTGGGTACAGACCGGGGATCATTTCATCCCGCTGCAATCGGGCGGTCATATGAATCTGAAGACGGAATCGTTCCCTATCCTCAACCTTGTCAACGGCTATAAGGTGATTGTGGACTTGAATAATGAGTTACCTGAAAACATGGCCAGGCTCATTGAATCAAATTGGGAGACCTACAGGATCATTCATTTGAGCAAAGATGACGATCTGGGGATGGCCTTTCACAGAATCCTTTCTGTATGTCCCTACGCGAAAGTCTACACATTGGGCGAGCCTCTTGAACTCGGAGGAGATATTCCTCTTAGGATTACGGGAGATTGGATCATCAAACCGACTCCTGAGCCTACGGACAAGAATGAAAAAGTGACGGTCATTACCCTCCTGGATGAGCAGACTCCAAAGACACCCCGAACCATCAAGGATTACTTGGGCGGACTCGGAATAGAGGTGATTGATTATCCTTTTGGAGCCGATGACACGTCTTCGTCTGGGGGCGGAATGGAGACCTTGAGCCCGGGGGAGAACATATCATCCCTTGTAGAGATAATACTAAGAAAGACCGGGCAATCTTTTTCAAGAGATGTGGAGATTCCTATAGTGAAAGGCGGAGATACCGATTTCAATCTCATCATCAGGGCCGATTTTTTCCTGAAGGTCCGTGGAAAAGATGCTATTATTGATTTGGAGGGGATTGGCCCTGATATGATTGCCCTGCTCGAGGAACATCAACTAAAGATACTTTCCCTTGCCGGCGAGGAAGATCCGTCCTCTATCCTACGGGACACTCTAGAATTCCTCGGTATTCCGATTGATTCCAGACCCCATGATTTCATGGCCGCCGAAAGAGGCGAGCAAAAGGACATCAGACTGACGATCCGTGGCATCGTGTTTCAAGACGAGGAGGGCCGGAATATCCTTGCCACCCATTTGAACATCCCAGAAGAAATCGCCCTTTTTTTGTCTCAAAGAGGATATCACCTCTTGAGATTGTCTTCCTCGTGATATGCGTCAAAGACAAGGGTATCACGCTTAGTGTCCCTCATACGACAACTTCCCTCACCTCCTCCTTTACGCCCTTATTCTTTACACACTCCAGAAATACGTAGTGACCTAGTGTCGTGTGCCAGAAATAACTTTCGTTATCCTGAAGAGATACTATGACAC
>CAZCCX010000014.1:0-17747 GCA_964497115.1 uncultured Desulfobacteraceae bacterium | reverse complement strand
TTCAGACCTGTCACCCACAAGACACCCTTGTCTGTAACCGCCCCCAAAGTGGACGGGGTATGGCCGGACAGGCACAAAGAATGTGCGTCGCTTTGGGAAAGTTGCTACGTGGGGCTGCTTCACAATATGCAAAATTATGGTGCCGTTCCACGACCTCTGAGCAGATGGTGACGGCTCTGAAAAGAGACCCCCGTACTCCCTCTATGACGTATCATGAAATATGCTCAAGACTGCAGAAGTTACTTCTGGGACACGACACCAGGAGAATCGGGATTTAGAAGAGGGGCCTATGTGGGAAAAAGAGATGGAGGTTGCTCGGCAGGCGGCTGAAGAGGCGGGAAAGATATTGACCGGTCTCTTCGGTCAGGTGAAGAAGATAGAGAAGAAGGGGGATATAGACCTGGTTACCGAGGCGGATCTTCTATCAGAGAAGGCCATTCTTGATATCATCGCTCGACATTTTCCCCGGGATAGTGTCCTCACGGAAGAGGCTGGAGAACTGAATCAACTCCCCGGCAGGGTGTGGATTATCGATCCGTTGGACGGAACAACCAATTATGCCCATGCTTATCCCTTTTTCGCCACATCCATCGCCATGGAATTCGAAAAGGAGTGCGTTCTCGGAGTGGTGTACAATCCTTACACAGGCGAATCTTTTGAAGCAGTGAAGGGGTCGGGCGCATACCTCAATAGGAGGCGGATTCATGTTTCCCAGACGAAAAAACTTCAAGACTCTCTTTTGGTCACCGGATTCCCCTATGATGTGCATGAGAATCCCCAGGGGGTGATGGAATGCTTTCAAAAGATGTTGGTCCGTGCCCAAGGCGTTCGCAGACCAGGATCTGCGGCCATGGATCTATGTTACGTAGCCTCTGGCATATTTGACGGATTTTGGGAAGAGAGGCTTAAGCCCTGGGACACGGCCGCAGGCGTGGTGATTGTTGAAGAAGCCGGGGGCGTCATTACGACATTTGAAAATGATTCCTACACGCCCCATCATCCCAGTATTGTTGCGGCCAATCCCTTTATTCACAAGGCCATGATCGAGGCGCTGAACGCACTGTCATAAAACTCCGCCGGAATTCTATTCTGGCTCCTCATGAAAATCCATGGATTTTTGCATTTATGTCTGCCCCTTTATTCGAGTTCACGATGGGAAGTGGATATTCGGGAAAGGTGGCGAAAAGACCTCGCCACCTTTCTCCAGTTGAATGCCGAACTACCTTTTACGCCCACAAATTCTTATGAGGAGCCTTTATTGTAGAAATGCTTCCTTGGCCTCTTTTTCTATGTCTTGGACCATGTGATCGTAACGGGGAGAGAAATGAAACAAGGTGTAATGTTTCACTTTAGCCAATCGGGCGAGTGTCCCAGCCTCTTTGGCCGTGAGATGGAATTTCTTCCGAGCGGCATTCCTGTCACGGTCCAGGAAGGCGGCCTCGATGAACAGGTGGTCTGAATTGTTTGCCAGTCTTATGGCCTTTTCATAGTTCTCCGGGCTTCCCGCAATATCCGTAATGTAGGTTATCTTTTTGCCTGGAGATACGGTGGCAATCTTCCGGGCCAGCTCTCCTAAGATGAATTTCCTTTCCTTGGTTACGATTCCTTCCTTTTCGTAGGTGACAAGGAAATCACCCTTCGGATCCCTTTCTTCATAAAGGGCCCTCTTAAATCGAGTCAGCCAGGGGCCTACGGGAAGGCCAAGTTCTTTCAACCCTTGTTTGTTGATATTCACATAAAAGTCTTCTTTCAGGGAAAGGCCGAGGCAAGGGATGCGATGATCAAGCCATGCCGCTTCTACAAGAAACGAAGGCTCTCTCAGGAGAATGCCGGTAAATGCCTCCTCAACCTGATTCACTCGTGACCTAAAACGGTCCTTACAGACATATGTCCGCGTCAAGGCCTTATCCGGATGGATCTCAGTCACCTTCAGTGTGAAGTCGGTCTGGTATTCATGGACCAGGTTCCAGGTATATCCAGCCAGTTTTCCTTCCACGTGTCTGAAAAAACCTTCTGGTCCAAAGAGATGGAGTTCCTTGTCCCGTCCGAGAAAGATTCGCAGAAGGGTGTCAAAGCCTATGAAGTGGTCCATGTGGGTATGGGTCACAAAGACGTGGCTGACCTTGAGCAGATCCCTTGGTGAAAGGCCGCGAAGTTCGCCCAAATCAAACAACAGGGCCCTCTTTTCGAAGAGAAAAGGAATGAACAGTCCTGGGTCGGAAAAGGGATCATTGGTCAGCCTGGGGTGAAAAGAGGGTCTCATGGGTCGTCTGTTGAATGTTGTTAGTGGTCAGTTGTCTCCCGTTTTTGCTCGATTCTTCTTTTTCCGGTGCAAAAATGGATAACTGATGTTACGATTGACAAACTTTACCAAATAGGTCATGATTTGCCAATAATTAGCAGAAAGTAGACTCTGTTTTCATGGGGCATGCTGATTAGTCTTCTCAACCCCGGTCCTTGCCGCTTCAGGATCTTCGGCCGTTACGTATTTTTTATCTCCCGTTTTTACAGCGAGGTATATCATGGCATTAAACAAGGCTGATATCACCAGAACCCTTATGAAGAGGATTCGTTTCAAGAACCCCAGGAAGGGGAGGCAACAGCTCCTCTTTCCGGAGCTTGACTACACGGGTTTGCGGAAAATGCGTGCGGCAAGAATTGTTGAGTCCGTGTTCGAAATCATGAAGCAAGAACTTGAAAAAGGGGGGGACGTCCGCATCTCAGGTTTTGGACAGTTTCAGACTAGATTCAAATGGGCGAGAAAGGGAAGGAACCCCCAAACAGGGAAGTCGATTATACTGAAATCCCGAAGAATTGTCTTTTTCCAATATGCTTCGAAACTGAGAGAGCGAATCAACGTGAAGAAAAAGGAAACACCTTAGCTCCTTTTATTGAAAGACCAATTCCCCATCCTTTGCATCTACCGCGATTCGATCCCCCTCCTTTACGCTTCCATCGAGTATCTTCATGGCAAGCGGATCCTGGACCAGGTGTTGAATCGTTCTCTTGAGGGGTCTGGCCCCGTAAACAGGATCGAAGCCTGTCTGGGCCAGGAGTTCCTTGGCGCCATCTGTCAGTTCCAGGATGATCTTTCTCTCTTTGAGGCGTTTGCCGATAAGATCGGCCTGAATGCCGACAATCTTCTTGATTTCTTCAGGACCCAGTGAATTGAAGATGATTGTTTCATCGACGCGGTTTAGAAATTCCGGTCTGAAGGTACTCCTCAATGCTTCCATGACCTTCTTCTCCATCTCGGCATTGTCATTTCCCGATGATTCCTGCATCCACTGAGACCCGACGTTGGAGGTCATGATGAGGACGGTGTTTTTGAAATCGACCGTCCGCCCCTTTCCATCCGTCATTCGGCCGTCATCCAGAATCTGAAGGAGGGCGTTAAAGACGTCCGGATGGGCCTTTTCAATCTCGTCAAAAAGGACCACAGAGTAGGGATGTCTCCTGATGGCCTCTGTGAGATAGCCCCCCTCATCATATCCCACATATCCTGGGGGTGCGCCTATGAGTCTGGCTACAGAATGTCTTTCCATGTATTCAGACATATCGATGCGAACCATATATTGTTCATCGTCAAAGAGAAACTCGGCCAAGGCTCGGGCCAACTCCGTCTTCCCGACCCCTGTGGGCCCCATGAATATGAAGGAGCCTATGGGGCGGTTCGGGTCCTGAAGTCCGGATCGGGCGCGCCGAACAGCGTTTGCCAAGGCAATGATTCCGTTTTTCTGACCCACCACGCGTCTTTCCAGCCTTTCCTCCATGTGCAGGAGTTTCTCCTTGTCTCCCTCCATGAGTTTTGAGATTGGAATGCCGGTCCACTTGGCCACCACCTCTGCGATATCCTCACTGTCCACCTCTTCCTTAAGCATCTTTTGCCCGGATTGGAGTTCCGTGAGGTGCTTGTTCTCTTCTTCCAGACTCTTTGCCAGCTCAATGAGGGTTCCGTATTTCAACTCAGCAGCCCTTGACAGGTCTCCCTGACGTTCCGCGTTTTGGGCATCGGATTTGGTGGACTCCAGCCTTTCCTTGATTTCCCGAATCTTGGATATGGTCTCCTTCTCCTTTTTCCAGTGAGCGCTCATCTCCTCCATATCGTCCTTGAGATCCGACAATTCTTTCTCGATTTTCTTGAGCCTGTCTTTGGAGGCTTGGTCTTTTTCCTTCTTCAATGCCTCCTTTTCGATCTCAAGCTGTGTCATCTTTCTCTGAATATCGTCGATCTCGGCCGGCATGCTGTCGATCTCGATTCTGAGTTTCGAAGTCGCCTCATCAATCAAATCAATGGCCTTGTCCGGCAGGAACCGGTCGGTGATATACCGGTGAGAGAGGGTGGCTGCGGCTACGATAGCCGAATCCTTGATGCGGACCCCGTGATGGACTTCATATTTTTCCTTCAAACCCCGAAGAATCGAGATGGTATCCTCTTCGGTGGGTTCTTCGACCATGATGGGCTGAAATCGCCTTTCCAGGGCGGCGTCCTTTTCAATGTATTTTCTGTATTCCTTGATCGTAGTGGCCCCGACACATCTTAGCTCACCCCGGGCGAGGGCGGGCTTCAGCATATTGGAGGCATCTACCGCCCCCTCGGCAGCCCCCGCCCCCACCAAGGTATGCATTTCATCGATGAAGAGGATAATTTCTCCCTGGGCATCCGTAATCTCTTTGAGGAGCGCCTTCAGTCTATCCTCAAATTCCCCACGGTATTTGGCGCCGGCGATCAGGGCGCCCATATCCAATGCCACAACCCTCTTGTCTTTCAAGGTCTCCGGGATGTCTCCTTGAACAATGCGTTGAGCAAGACCCTCCACGATGGCGGTCTTTCCGACCCCCGGCTCTCCCATGAGGACCGGGTTATTTTTCGTCCGGCGGGAGAGGACCTGAATGATTCTTCGGATTTCATCATCGCGTCCGATGACCGGGTCTAAATCCCCTTTGGACGCACTGGCTGTCAGATCCCTGCTGAATTTTTCAAGGGCTTGATATTTGTCCTCCGGATTTTGATCCGTAATCCTCTGTCCCCCTCGAATATCCACCAGGACCTTCAATATGGCATCCCTGGTAACCCCTGACGCTGCAAGGATCCCGGCTGCGTCCCCTTCGCTTTCATCTGTGGCGGCCAGAAGGATATGCTCCAGACTGACATATTCATCTTTCATGGGCTCGGCCTCTTCAAAGGCCTTGTCCAGAACGGTCTTTAATCTGGTGGAGATATAGACCTGTCCGTATCCCGCCCCCGATACTCTTGGGATCTTATCCAGTGCCGCGTCAAATTCTCTGGCAAGTCTTTTCTGGTCGGCCCCTATCTTCCCAAGAATCGAGGGGACCACACCCTCAGTCTGCTCCAGAATGCTACGCATCATATGCTCTGGGTCGATCTGTTGATGGTTCAATCTTTCGGCCATTTGTTGTGAGCTCTGGAGGGTTTCCTGGGCCTTCAATGTCAGTTTATCCAGTCGCATCTTTCAGCTTCCTCTTCTATTATGATTAAGCGCTAAGTACTTTTTTGGGTAAAATCCGTGGTCCGTGGTTTGTCGTGTCTTTTTCTTCCAGTCCCTTTTGTGCATTACAGATCTTCTAGAAAATTAATCCTGCTCATGCCCCGTGTCAAGACGAGACGGGTTCCAACTATCAATGACTTTCTATCGAGATGAAGGCTTTCGGCAGACGATTTGTGCAACCGCTCTTTCGGGAGCCGACATGATTCCTTCGAAATGATGGAGGATGTCCCAATCTGCAAACCACTCAGACAGCTCGCCCTGTTTCAACAGGAAATCCGGGTTATGGGGTTTTCCGAATTTCGGCTGGTCCACAGTAAAAGTCTCATAGATGAGAATGCCCCTTTTCTTGAGGGCCTTTTTGATGCAATCGATCAAGGGCCGATGGAGATAGCGAAACACCACAATTCCTTCAAAGGCGTCTTTCGGGAGAGGATTGTCCCCCTCTCTTTCCAGGTCCACCTGCCGAAATGTGATTTCCGCCCCATGGTCGGCTGCCGACTTCCTCGCGCGGGACAGCGCGTCAGAGGAGACATCCCAGCTGGTGACGGAGAAGCCTTTCCCGGCAAGAAAGACCCCATTATGCCCATCACCGCAGGCAAGATCCAAGATAGGGCCGTCAGGCTGTTCTTTTTCGAAGAGGGCCCAATGATCCAGCAATAATTGGGCCGGCCTCAGAGGTGGTATGGGAGAACGCATCTGTCTTGATTTTTTGTCTTTACTGGGTTAATCATTCCTGACATTATTTCTAAGAATCATGCTAATGGAATTCATACTGGTCCGTCAAGGAGGCTTTCTGCTGGAGATGAGACAAAGAATAAGGAGCTTTAAGTGTATATTAGTCTGCGTATTGTTTAAACTTATTTTGGCAGGGCATCTCATGTGGCCTTCCCCCGCCTTGTGTGAGTACCCCTTGCTGTTTCTTCCGTGGGCGCGGCCGGCTTGACCCAAATCATGCCAAAGACTGGAAAAGATCTGGGAATGAAGAATGTCTTCGAATCTCCTTCCTTTGGTGATGCCGTATCCATTCTAAAAAAGGAAAGGGATGCCAAAAAGGCGGCCATGGCGGCCCTGGAGCAGATTACAGAAGAAAACAAACTCCCCCAAGCCGAGCGGGCTCGCAAATTTATGCAAGATTCCTTGGCTTTGGGCGAGAAGAGGCAGCGCCTATTCTCTGAATACAAAAGAGATTTGTTGGATGAAGGCTCCGACGACCGTCTCCAGGCCTCCCTGGCCATTGAACATGGGCTCAAATATTTCGCGGGGTTGATGAAGGCCCAGAAGGGGGACATGAGTCTTGCTCTGGCATCTTATAATGCCGGGCCCGGGTGAAGCAGTATAAGGGCATCCCTCCCTATGAAGAAACGGTCTTTTTTAGAAATCGCGTTTTGAAGTACTATCGGGAGTACGTAAGCAAGGTAGAAGAGACCCTACAGATCACTCGATCCAACTGAGCCAGATCTTCTTTCGATTTTGGAACTTGTAAAGAACCCTGTCCAGTTGGCCGGAGAGCTGAATATCAAAGATCTTCTGTCCGGAGAAGCCGCGAAGCCTGCTTTCAAGACGTGCCCAGTCGGGCCGTATCTTTGTTTCTTGGGTATGATATTTGTGGAATTGCGCATGCATCCGGTCGATCTGGTTGTCAAAATCAACAATGATATCAAGGATTTTTTGTTTTTCTTCGGAGAGGGCCATGTTCACCTAACCTCTGACAGGAGCTTATTGTGGTTTTTGGATACCCCGCCGCTCGCGGCGTCTGTGAGATGCGGCATCTGCGAAAGGCGGAATCATAAAAAAGAAATTCCTATAGGATCAAAGTAAGGGTTGCGCTCGTGGACGAGCATGTATAGTATCCTAAAATAAGAGGTTCTTTTCGCCTTCGTAGAAAACCACGGCTTTACCTTTGGGGCTCCATCCTATCAGGACAAAAGTTTTTCTGTCAAATCTGTTTTTGTGGCTCTTTCAGCCACAGGCGCAAAGGAATAGCAGATTATCAATAAGAGAAGCCTCGGAAATTGCATGATCATTTGTGAAAAATGAACTAGATTATAATTTTGGTGTCGGGTTTATTGTGGCCGGACTCATACGTTTACAAACAATAAGCTGACACACTCTTGTCCAATAACGGTGATGAAATTTAGGGGTTCCGAAGCATATAGGGGAACCTGAATTTCAATCGAATCTGACGAACATGTCAAATCAAGCACTTATGTCAACCAAAGACCGTTTCTAGTTTTTTTTGGACAGCAATGAAGCTGACATGTAACAAAGGAGAAGAAGATGTCTGGAGATATTCTGTCAAAGTCTGATCTCGAAGGATTGAAGCTCGTCAAAAGAGGAAAAGTCAGAGATGTATATGAGGTGGAAGATAAGCTGCTTATCGTGGCCACTGACCGAATGTCCGCATTCGACGTGGTAATGGATGACCCCATACCCGATAAGGGCAAGATACTTACCGGCATTTCCGTTTTCTGGTTTAACCAACTGGAGTCTGTGGTTGAAAATCACATCATCTCCACGGAGCCGACCGAATACCCGGAGTCATGCCAACCATACCAGGAGCAATTGAAGGGGCGAAGCATGCTTGTCAAAAAGGCAAAGCCGCTTCCGGTGGAATGTATTATCAGAGGATATCTGTCCGGTTCGGGCTGGGCGGAATATCAATCAGAAGCGGAAATATGTGGCATTCCTTTGCCGCAGGGCTTGATGGAATCGGAGAAACTGCCGGAACCCATTTTTACGCCGTCGACCAAGGCCGAGCAAGGCCTTCATGACGAGAACATATCTTTTGAGAGGGTAATCGAGATTCTGGGCAAAGAAACGGCAGACAAGATAAAAGATCTTAGCCTGAGGATTTATGAGTTTGGAAGAGACCTTGCCGCTCAAAAAGGCATCATCATCGCAGACACTAAATTCGAGTTTGGGTTTGAGGGTGACCGCCTTATCCTTATCGATGAGGTTTTGACCCCTGATTCCTCCAGGTTCTGGCCCACGGATACCTACGGTGCCGGCGGCCCTCAAAAGAGCTTTGATAAACAGTTTCTGAGGGATTACTTGAACAGTCTTGATTGGCCAAAGGAGCCGCCACCTCCCAAACTCCCTCAAGACATCATAGAGAAGACCAGGGAGAAGTATCTAGAGGCGCTTGAGAGACTCACTGGGCATGGGTTGAAAGAATAGCTAGTGTCTCGTATCATAGTTACTGAGACTATTATTTGTGTCTCTTGATAGAATTCTCGATTGATTTGGCGTGAAGTGCGGCACGGATTGTTCCCGAAAGACGATATCTATAGAGTCCAGCGGCGGCGATCTGCCCTTTGAGGGTTTTAGGGGCCGTTTCTTTCAAGCGAACTGATCATTCTGCCATAAGTCCATAAGCGTAAACCCTCAAAGGGCAGATCACAGGGAGTTCAGTGGAATTTCTTTTTGAGATATCGTCTTTCGGGAACACTCCATGCCGCATTTGGTATTTGGGCTATGAAAATATGATACGATACACTAGCGAAAATATTGAAATGCTATGAGTAGAAGAGAGCTTCCAGAGCATGTGATTCCGAAAGAGGAGGCCGTCTTTTGGCTCGACGGCCGCGGCTTCTGGCATACTGCAAAGGGTAAGTTTGAAAATCGGAACATTATCAATCATTTTCATTCCTGCATTAGAAAGGATGCGAACGGTTATTACCTTCGACAAGAGCATCGCGAATACAGGGAGAAGGTCTATTTCCACTACGAGGATACGGCCCTATTTGTCGTTCATATTCTGAAAGATGATGACATTATCCTGGTGCTGAATACGGGGAAAAAGGTCAACCTAAAACCCAGGAGACTCTTTGTCAACGGTGAGAGTCTTTACATGATGTTTGGCGAGGAGAGGGCCAAGTTTACAGAAGAGGCCCTTCTTCGCATCACGGATCATATGGAAGATGAAGCGGGGCAGTTTTTTATCAGGGTGAAGGGAAGAAAGTATAAGATCCCTGAAAAGGAATGATACGATATTGCGTTCGAATGAGAACCATTACGTGCCAACATTCATAAACGTTACCAAACTGTGAGATCTACCATGAAACATATGCGTTATTCAAAGTGTCCATGGGTATCTAATCCTTCCCATCGGGTCGCCATCCTTGTGTTTTTCCTGTGTCTCCTCTCTATATCTTTTCAGGCATGGGCTGATGAAGGGGATATCTCCCAGATCCGCAAGGGGGTGATTAAGATCACCGTCACGGAGCAGACTCCGGACTACACGGTGCCATGGAACCCGGGCCGAATGAATCAGAAGATGGGCACAGGTTTTATTATCCAAGGAAACCGTATTCTCACCAATGCCCATCTTGCCAGTAATGCGCGCTTTTTGGCGGTTGAGAAAGAAGGAGATTCCAGGAGGTATGAGGCCAGAGTCCGTTTTATTGCCCATGACTGCGATCTGGCCATGTTGGAGGTCTTGGACAGCACCTTTTTCGAGGGCACAGCCCCCCTTTCCATTGGCGGCATCCCTACCTTGAATTCGATCGTCAATGTGGTGGGGTATCCCATCGGCGGGATGCGTTTGTCCATCACTCGAGGGGTCGTATCACGCATTGATTTTCAGGTCTATTCTCATTCCATGCTGGACCAGCACCTGGCCATTCAGATCGATGCGGCCATCAACCCGGGTAACAGTGGAGGCCCGGTCCTTCAGGGGGACAGAGTCGTGGGCGTCGCCTTTCAGGGCTATCGCGGTGACGTGGCCCAGAACGTGGGATATATGATCCCCGTACCGGTGATTGAGCGTTTTCTGAACGATATCTCCGACGGGCAATACGACCGGTATGTGGACCTGGGTATCCAGTTCTTTCCCTTGCTAAACGGCGCACACCGCCGTGCACTGGGACTCGGCTCCGGGGACTATGGTGTGATGGTATCACACGTGTACAAAGAGGCCCCTTGTGCGAATCTCCTCCAGGTGGGCGACATCCTTCTGGCCATCGACGGCCTCACTATTTCCAGTGACGGCTACGTGGACATGGAAGGGGAAAGAGTGCACATGGCAGAGGTTGTAGAGCGAAGGCTGAAAGGGGATGAAGTCCGGCTCAATATTCTCCGGGAAGATAAACATGAGGAGGTTATTGTCTCCTTGAGCGCCCCGTGGCCTTTTCAACTACAGGCCTTACAGCATGATGTCCGACCCCGATTTGTCCTCTTCGGCGGGCTCGTTTTTCAACCTCTGTCGAGAAGATTCATCATGGAGGCGAATATTCGGGATGAGAGTATCCGATATCATTTCTCCTATTATTTGGACAATGAACTCTATCTTGATACGCCGGAGATCATTGTGCTGAGTCAGGTATTACCGGACCCCATCAATGTCTATCTCAAGCCTTTTGTAAATGGTATTGTGGATACAATCAACGGCCATCATATTGGAACTCTGGAGGACGTGGCTAATGCCTTTGATGAGTCACCCGATTATTACGTGATTCGACTCAAGGGTAACGGTCGACCGCTAGTGCTGGAGAGAGAAGCCGTCCAAGAGGCACGGGAACGGATTCTCCAAAGGTACGGAGTCCTTCAGGAACAATACTTGGGGGATTCTTTTGTGCCGGTGGATTGGGACGAGAAGAAACAGAGTGAGTAGAACCCATGATCAAAACTCGGAAGTCAGTCATGTTCCGGGTACTATTGAAAAGAAGGGACTAAAGAATATGCTTAAGTGGAGAACGATCCTATTGTGTCTGTGGCTTTCCCTTTTTCTTCTTGGTGGCTGTGCCACTGCGCCGATTTCGAAGCCGGATAGCACAACCCAGGACCCTTTGATTCAATCCCTGATCAGGGTTAACGTGACGCGACAGAATTACAGCTTTCACCAGCCGTGGCAACAGGGGTCTCCCTCCAGCCATACGGGCATAGGGGTCGTCATGGAAGGGCCGCGTATTCTTCTAACCTCACAAATGATGGCCAACCACCGATACGTGGAGTTGGAAAAACTCGTCACTGGTGAGAAAGGGAGGGCTGAAGTGGAGGTCATCGATTATGAGGCCAATCTGGCCCTGGTCAGACCTCTGGATCCCGATTTTCTGAAGGACATGCGCCCCTTGGAGTTTAGTTTCGATGCTGTTGAGGGAGATCTTCTGACCGTTCTTCAGGTCAAACGCAACGGAAATATCGTGCCCAGTGAGGGACTTATCACCGCCATCGAGCTCCTGCGCTATCCCTCGGGCAGTGCCTTCCTGGCTTACCGCCTGAACAGCTCCCTTCAGTTTCGCCTGAATAACTTTACACTCCCCGTTCTTAAAAACGGGAGGTTGGCCGGTCTTCTGATGGGATACGACTCAAAGGGTCAGAGCGTCGACATTGTCGCGGCCCCCATTATTGAGCATTTTCTCAAAGAAGCATCTGACGGCGATTATCAAGGCTTTCCAAACCTTGGCCTAAAGGTCGTCTCTATGGATGATCCCCAGCTTCGGCGATACGTAGGAATTCCAGAAGATCTCGACGGTCTCTATGTCCAAGGGATTCAGAGGGGACTGGGCGCAGAAAAGGCAGGGCTCAGACAAGGAGATATCATCATTGAAATAGCCGGTTTTACCCCGGATCGCCACGGAGATTACGAACACCCTGTCTACGGAAAGGTGTCTGTCTCATACCTGATCCGTTGCAAGTTCTATGCAGGAGATCGTGTCCAGCTAAAAATCTTCAGAGAAGGAGAGGTGCTGGAAAAGGAGATTATTCCTGAATATATTCCTCCAGAGGACGATCCTATTCCGCCATTTCTAGCCGACTCCCCTCCTCGTTACTTTATCCTGGGCGGCCTGGTTCTTCAGGAACTCTCTTTACCCTATTTACGGGAATATGGTTCGGACTGGTCTGTCAAAGCGCCCATTTCCCTGGTCTACTACCAGAAAAACCAGTATACCTTGGATCTTGGAGAGAGGGAGAAAATCGTGCTGTTATCCAGGGTGCTTCAGACATCCCGCGGCATGGGTTATGAGAGCCTCAGAGACCTTATTATTATCCAGATCAACAATCAGCCCATCAGAAGGCTTGGGGACGTCCCCGAGGCCTTGAAATTCCCAATCAACGGGTTCCACAAGATCGAGTTTGAAGATCCTCCCAGGGCAATCTATGTGGACCCAAAAGAGTTGGCCGGCATCAACCAGGAAATTCGGCAACGATACGGTCTGCCTGCTCTCCACAACCTCGACGCCCATTGAAACCATGTATTCTGAGAACCCTTTTAGACCGGTTACCTGATTACTGATCACCCCAACCGGAATGAACATCATGACGGATCATGAAAATCAAGAAGCAGATCAACCAGAAGTCATGGTTGTTGACGATAATCCGACAAGCTTGAATCTACTGACAGAGATTCTTGGCTTCCATGGATACCGAGTACGCCCGTCCTCCAGCGGCCTCCTCGCCCTGAAATCAGTGGCGGAAAGAATGCCGGATATGATTCTCCTGGACGTAAAAATGCCGGGTATTGACGGCTATGAGGTCTGTCGCCGCCTGAAGTCTGACGAGCGGAGCCGAAAGATTCCGGTGATCTTTATCAGTGCCCTTGGCGAGACCACCGAAAAAATAGAAGGATTCAGGGTAGGCGGAGTTGACTACATCACCAAACCTTTTTGGGTTGAAGAGGTATTGGCTCGCGTTAAGACTCACTTGACCCTACGCAATATGAGAAAGGAGCTTGAAGCGCAAAACGAGCAGTTGCAGCAGGAAGTGACCGAGCGCAAGCAGGCAGAAGGTGCGCTACGGGAAAGTGAGGCAGAATACCGCGCGCTCATAGATAACCTGCCAAGTATCGTCTATAGAGGATATGCTGACTGGTCTGTTGATTTCATGGATAGGAAGGTCGAGTTGATCATAGGCTATCCTGCGGACGAATTCAATTCCCGGCAAAAAAAATGGTCTGACGTCATGATTGAGGACGATATTGAAAGTGCGGGGATCGTTTTTAAAGAGGCGTTGAAGACAAACAAATCCTATGTGAGGGAATACAGGATAAGAAACAGGGCTGGAGAGATCCTGTGGATACAAGACAGAGGCCGTATAGTATGTGACACGGAGGGGAAGATGGAATACGTAAGTGGTGTTTGCTTTGATATCACCGAACGAAAACACCTGGGGAAAGCGGTCATGCAAAGGGAAAAGCTCAACACCCTGGGAGCTATTGCCGCCGAAGTTGCACACGAGATCCGGAATCCACTGGTTTCTTTGGGCGGTTTTGCCAGGCGTTTACTGAAGAAGTTCCCTGATGTGCCAGAATGTAGCGTCATCTTACATGAGTGCAAACGATTGGAAGAAATATTATCAAGAATAAGGAATTACCTTAGACCGGTAGAAGTCCACTATCGGGAATGTCTCGTCAATGATGTCATAAGCGACTGTGTGGCTCTGCTTTCTCCGGAAATGGCCCAGAGAAAAATCACCTGCCGTCTGGATCTTGATCCAAAACTTTCCGTCGTCTACGCGGACCCTCAGATACTTACGCAGATTATTATCAACCTTTTACTCAATGGTGCGGAAGCCATGGACAAAGGCGGGATCTTGGATATAAAAAGCTCTGAAAGTGATCAGGATCTCCATATCGAGTTCAGAAACCCGGCCCAGACTTCGGCGGTCAATAACCCTGACCTCCTTTTCATGCCCTTTGCTGAAGGGGGTGAAAGCATCGGACTGCCACTTTGCTACCGCATGCTCAGAAACATGGGGGGTCTTCTTTTATTCACGTCAGAAAAAGATTACATGGTATTTAGAGTTTCTTTACCCAAGACTGTCAAACCGGTCCTGGAAATGACCAGTGAAGCCACGAAAAGCTGACCGTTTTACTTGAGGACCACTATGCTCGCCACACTGACGGCGGGTAAGTTTGAGGAGCGCTTTGCTTGAGGGTTGATTTTTTGCCTTAAGGACGTCAGTCCGTTCTTTAAGTCACGACGTGACACTCTTCCATCAAACCCCCCCTCACCTGCCCTGATACAGATCTGCCGGCATATCCCACATCCGTACACTTGAATATATGTGAATAGGGAAGGGTTGTTGGTGAGGTGGTTTGTGGGTGAAAAACATATTGGATGGCATCATATTGATATATCAATTGAATCGTGGTTTTGTCCACTCTTCTGAAAACCTTTGAATAAGTCCTGAAATGAGCGCGAAAACTGAATTGAACTCGCCTTGACAAAGTCTTACCTGATGCTTAACATATTTCACATCGGTTTGTGGCTTCTTATTAAGGATCTAATGGATTCCTTTACCGATAGGCAAATCCTTCCTTTTCGGCCATTTTTCTTGGAATTGTGCGTTGTATGCTGAGTCATCATGAGCGTTTCAAGGGTATTCAGGAAACCCGGTTGGGTGAGCACAATCACTGTTGCGTTGGGTATAAGAGGCTAAAGAGACTGGGGTTATAAACATGAGTAAGAAGGTAAAGGTGAAAGTGAAGACGGATACGGAAAAAGAGACTCCAACAGAAGAGGCTCTCCAAGAAGAACAGGTGGTTGAAAAGGATGATAAGGCCAAGGAAAAAGCACCGGAGGAGATGACAAAAAAAGAACTGATCCAAAGGGTCAATGAACTCCAGGAAGAGTCAAGAAAACACTATGACCTTTATCTGCGCTCTGAGGCGGAGATTGAGAACTTAAGAAAGAGAAACAAGAAAGAAAAAGAAGACTGGATCAGATACGCAAATGAGACCCTCATGAAGGATATTTTGCCGGTCATTGATAATCTGGAAATGGCCATATCCCATGCCCAAAACGAGGATGCACTTCAGGCTCTTAAGGAGGGGGTGGAACTTACTCTCAAGGGATTAAAAGATACCCTGGAGAAATCGGGATTGGAGGAGGTCAAAGCGGAAGGAGAACCCTTTGATCCCTGTTATCATCATGCAGTATCAGAAATGGAAGACCAGAGTACGGAACCCGGGATTATCGTTCAAGAACTTCAAAAGGGATATACCCTCAAACAGCGTTTGATCCGCCCTGCCATGGTGGTGGTCTGTAAAGGCGGGCCTGAGGATCCAACCTGCCGTGACAAGGTTCCCGGATAGGCATACGATAAGAAAAACATAGTAGAAATATTAAGGAGGTAGAGATGGGCAAGATAATTGGGATTGATCTGGGAACGACCAACTCTTGTGTGGCGGTGATGGAAGGCGGCGATCCAACTGTGATTGCAAATCAGGAGGGGACCAGAACAACCCCGTCCATGGTGGCTTTCAATGAAAAGGGAGAAAGGTTGGTGGGCCAAATAGCCAAAAGACAGGCTATTACAAACCCTGATAATACGATTTTTGCCGTCAAAAGGCTAATAGGGCGAAAGTTTGATTCCGCAGAGATTCAAGCTGATGTGAAAGTGCTTCCCTATCAAATCACAAAAGCGTCCAATGGTGATGCACACCTGAAGGTGAGGGATAAGGAATACAGCCCCGCAGAGATATCCTCCATGATTCTGCAAAAAATGAAACAAACCGCAGAGGACTACCTGGGGGAGGAGGTGACCGAGGCCGTCATCACGGTTCCTGCCTATTTTAATGACAGCCAAAGGCAGGCCACCAAAGACGCAGGACGTATCGCAGGTCTGAAGGTGGAAAGGATCATCAATGAGCCCACAGCGGCATCTCTTGCCTACGGGATGGACAAAAAGGGAGATAGAAAGATCGCGGTCTTTGATCTTGGCGGCGGAACCTTTGATATATCCGTTTTGGATATCGGTGAGGGGGTCTTTGAGGTCAAGTCCACCAACGGAAATACCCATTTAGGGGGAGAGGACTTCGATCTTCGAGTTGTGGAGTATCTGGCGGATGAATTTAAGAAGGACCAGGGCATCGATCTTCGTGGGGATAAGATGGCCCTTCAGAGACTCAAAGAAGCCGCTGAAAAGGCCAAGATGGAGCTTTCCAGTTCACAAGAGACGGATATCAATCTACCTTTCATTACGGCGGATGCCAGCGGGCCCAAACACCTCAACATCAAATTGACCAGGGCCAAATTGGAGGCATTGGTTGATGACCTGATTGAAAAGATAGAAAAACCCTGCCAAACCGCTCTTAGAGATGCCGGTGTGAAGGCCAGTGATATCGATGAGGTGATCCTTGTGGGAGGTATGACCCGAATGCCGCGAGTCCAGGATAGGGTCAAAAAGATCTTCGGCAAGGAACCGAGCAAAGGGGTGAACCCGGACGAGGTAGTCGCCGTGGGCGCAGCCATCCAGGGCGGTGTTTTAAAAGGTGAAGTAAAGGATGTTCTTTTGCTCGATGTGACGCCGCTCTCCCTTGGAATCGAGACACTGGGAGGGGTATTCACCAAACTGATTGAAAAGAATACGACCATCCCCACAAAGAAAAGCCAAGTCTTTTCAACGGCGGCCGACAACCAGCCTGCTGTTGAGATCCATGTGCTTCAAGGGGAGCGTGAAATGGCCACTTACAATAAGACCCTCGGCCGATTCCAGCTCGTGGGCATTCCGGCCGCGCCCAGGGGGATCCCTCAGATCGAGGTAACTTTTGATATTGACGCCAACGGCATTGTTAACGTCTCTGCAAAAGACATGGGTACGGGCAAGGAACAGTCGATTAAGATCACTGCCTCTAGCGGGCTTAGCGAAGAGGAGATCGATAAGCTTGTGAAAGACGCGGAGCTTCATGCGGACGAGGACAAAAAGAAGAGAGAACTGGTGGATGCCAGAAACGTGTCGGATTCCCTGATTTATTCCACTGAAAAGTCGATTAAAGAAGTGGGTGATAAACTGGATGAGTCCACCAAGAGAGATGTCGAAAAGGCTATCGAAAACCTAAAAAAGGCCATGGAAGGGGAGGACACAGAAGAGATCAAACGTCTCTCGGATGAGTTGACCCAGGCCTCCCATAAATTGGCTGAGACCATGTATGCTCAGGCTTCGGCAGAGGCACAGACCAAAGGAGATTCCGGAGAGCCTACAGCGGAGCCGCCAAAAGATGATGATGTGGTGGATGCGGATTTTGAGGAAGTAAATAAGTGAAATCTGTATCACTTTTCGTCTAATTGATGCTCTCAAGCTACAAAATCGCTGAGGGATTGTATCCGACTCAGGAAGGCTTCGACACTCAAAAAAACACCGATTTAACAATTAATCTTTAGCCACTGACAATTGGCAACTATTTACTCCTGCCAACGTCTGGCTGGGTGCATGAAGGACCCATAATGGCTGATGGTTAATTGTTTATGCGGTCGAAGACAGAAGACCACGGGTTTACCCGTGGATGAATGAGCCTCT